>JAJPIH010000198.1 GCA_021324875.1 Alphaproteobacteria bacterium | reverse complement strand
CGTTTGCGCTGATTGCGCGGCATCATGGCCGCGACTTTGATCTGGCAAGCGTGCCGGCCGAGGACCCGCGGGTCTACGACATGCTGAGCCGCGCCGATTCGCTCGGCGTCTTTCAGGTCGAAAGCCGCGCCCAGATGACGATGCTGCCGCGGCTCAAGCCCCGCGAATTCTACGATCTGGTGATCGAGGTAGCGATTGTCCGGCCCGGGCCGATCCAGGGCGACATGGTGCATCCCTATCTGCGCCGGCGCTCGGGGCAGGAGCCGGTCGACTATCCGTCCGAGGCGTTGCGCCAGGTGCTCGGCAAGACCTTGGGCGTGCCGTTGTTCCAGGAACAGGCGATGAAAATCGCGATCGTCGGCGCCGGGTTCCTGCCGGAAGAGGCCGACCGGCTGCGCCGGGCGATGGCAACCTTCCGGCACAATGGCGATATCCACCGGTTTCGCGACAAATTTGTCGCCGGCATGGTCGCCCACGGCTATGAGCGCGACTTTGCCACCCGCTGTTTCAGCCAGATCGAAGGGTTCGGCACCTACGGCTTTCCCGAAAGCCACGCCGCCAGCTTTGCGCTCCTGGTCTATGTTTCGGCCTGGATCAAATGTTTTTATCCCGAGGTTTTTGCTTGCGCGCTGCTGAACAGCCAGCCGATGGGGTTTTACGCGCCGGCCCAGATCGTCCGCGATGCGCGCGAGCACGGGGTCGAAATTCGCCCGGTCGATGTCAACCACAGTTTCTGGGACTGCACCCTCGAACCGGGAGGTGAAGGGCAAGCCCCCTCTCCCGCCGCCCTCGCGCAAGCGGAGGGCCCGGGTGACGGCGCGGATTTGACCATCCTGGCTTCCCGCTTTCGCGCCGGCGACGAGAGCCGGCGCCCGGCGCTGCGTCTCGGCTTGCGCTATGTAAAGGGTCTGGCCGCCGCCGATGGCGAGCGGCTGGTCGCCGCGCGACCGCCGGCCGGCTTTCGCGATCCGCACGATTTGTGGCGGCGCAGCGGGCTCGGCCGCGCCATTCTCGAACGCCTCGCCGCAGCCGATACATTCGGCTCGCTCGGGCTCGACCGCCGCCGGGCGCTGTGGGCCTTGAAAGCGCTCGGCGATCCGCCGCTGCCGCTGTTTGCCGCCTCTGACGCAGCAGAATTACATCTCATTACCAAATCCCCTCCCCGCACCGCGGGAAGAGGGAAGGACGAGGGGGGCATCGGCCACTTGGCAATACCGCAGGCGGCGTCCCCCGCCTCACCCCTGCCCTCTCCGCCCCCGGAGGTGGAGAGGGAGAGAAGCGCCGCGGCGTTGTTGCCGCCGATGCCGTTGGGCGAGCATGTCGTCGAGGACTACCTGACCACCGGCATGAGCCTCAAACGCCATCCGCTGGCGTTTTTGCGCGCCGAATTCGCGCGCGAGGGGCTGGTGACCGCCGCCGACCTCGCCCATTTGCCGGTCGATCGGCGGCTGACCATCGCCGGCGTCGTGCTGATCCGCCAGCGGCCGGGCAGCGCCAAAGGCGTGGTGTTTGTCACGATCGAGGACGAGACCGGGATCGCCAATCTGATCGTCTGGCCGGCCGTCCTCGAACGCTGCCGGCGGGCGGTGCTGGGCGCCACATTGCTCTGTTGCACCGGCAAATTGCAGCGCGAGCAAAGTGTGATCCACATCGTCGCCGAGCGGCTCGACGATCTCAGCCCGCGCCTACACACCTTGCGCGCCCGCAGCGGTGACGAGCCCGCGGCGGCGGCGATAAAACCGCCGTTTGCGGTTCCGGTCAAACCGCCCGGCTACGACCTCCGCGAGATGGTCATTCCAAGCCGCGACTTCCGCTAGCGGAGCCAGGTTGCGCGACGGCTTGGCTGAGGGCGGCGCGGGCGAGCCGGTCGGCGCGCTCGTTCTCGGGGTGACCGGCATGGCCGCGCACCCAGATCCACTCGACCGCGTGCCGGGTTGCCGCGGCTTCGAGGCGCTGCCACAAATCGATGTTCTTGACCGGCTTGTTGCCGGCCGTGCGCCAGCTTCGCGCCTTCCACGCCGGCAGCCAACGGGTGATGCCGTCGCGCAGATACCGGCTGTCGCTGTAGAGCCGCACCCGGCACCGCCGCGTCAATGCTTCGAGCCCGGCAATCGCGGCCATCAATTCCATCCGGTTGTTGGTTGTCGCCGGGTCGGCGCCAGACAGCTCCTTTTCGACCCCGCGATAGCGCAACACCACCCCCCAGCCGCCGGGCCCGGGATTACCGCTGCAAGCGCCGTCGGTAAAGATTTCGACGGCCTCGCCGCCCGCCGCCGATTCAGCCGTCAAGACCGTAATCGCGGCTGCTGAGGACCCGGCGATGAAAGCGCAGCTTGCGCAAAAACTCGAGCGGATCCTTGGGCCGCACCAGCGCCCCTTGCGGCTGGTTGAGCCAGTCGTAGAGCCGGGTTAACAGGAACCTCAGCGCGCTGCCCCGGGCCAGCAGCGGCAGTGCCGCCAGTTCGGCCGCGGTCAATCCCCGCTCCTGACGGTAATTGTCGAGCAGGGCGCGCGCCTTGGTCACGTTCAGACTGCCATCCGCCTCGAAACACCAGGCGTTGAGACAGATGGCGACATCGTAGACAAGAAAATCGGTGCAGGCGAAATAGAAATCGATCAGTCCCGACACGGTCCGGTCGCGAAAAAAGACATTGTCGGGAAACAGATCGGCGTGAATGACGCCGACCGGCAGATCCTGCGGCCATTCCCGTTCGAGCAATGCGAGCTCGGCGGCAAGTTCATCAGCGAGGCCCGGCTGCACCTCGCCGGCCCGCGCCGCACACGCCTCAAACAAGCGCCGCCAGCCGGCGACCGACAAATCGTTGGCCCGACGCATCGAAAAGGAGGCGCCGGCGGCATGCAAAGCGGCCAGCGCCCGGCCCACCCCGGCGCAATGAAACGGCTGGATGCGGCGCGGCCACATGCCCGCAAGAAACGTCACCATCGCCGCCGGCCGGCCGCACAATTCGCGCAGCGCCCGCCCGTCGCGGCCGCGCAGCGGTGTCGGGCAAGCCACGCCCTGCCCGGCCAGATGCTCCATCAGCGCGATGAAGAACGGCAGATCGGCGCGCGCCACCCGCTTTTCGTAAAGGGTCAGAATGAAATTCCCGGCCTCGGTCGTGACCAGGTAGTTCGAATTCTCGACACCCTCGGCGATCCCCTTGCACGCCAGCACCTCGCCGAGATCGTAGAGCGCCACAAACGCCCGCAATTCGTCATCGGAAACGTCGGTATAGACCGCCATTCTCTCTCCTTGGCCGCGCGTCGCGACGCCGGCCCCGCCCACCCCTCCCGCTGGCCATGGCCGGCCGCGATCCCCGCGGCGCCGGGTCGCGGCACAGCCTGGCCGACCGGGCCTTTTGGCCGGCGCCGCCCTCGCGCTTGCCGCCGGCCGGGCTTGTCTCGGTG
>JAJPIH010000329.1 GCA_021324875.1 Alphaproteobacteria bacterium | reverse complement strand
CGCACCGGTGCGAGATCGTACATGCCCGAGATTGCAAGACCGCCCTTGACGATGTCGGCCGGCAACCCGAATTCCCCCGGCCAGTCGGTGGTCAGCGCCACCGCCGCCAGGTGCCCGCCCGAGGACTGGCCGCCGAGATAAACCCGGCTCGGGTCGCCGCCGAATTCGGCGATATGGCGATAGACCCAGGCGATCGCGCGCCGCACCTGGTCGGCGAGCACGACCAGGCTGCCGCCGGCCTCCTGCACCGCGCTGAAATCGGGGACCACGTAATGGGCGCCGGCGGCGAGAAACATCTCGGCCGCAGTGACGTATTCGGCGGCGGAGCCCGCCCGCCAGGCACCGCCATGAATAAAGACGAACACCGGCCGCCGCTCGCCCCGGGCACGGTAGATGTCGAGCTTTTCGATCTCCGCGCTACCATAGGGCACCCGCTCGGGCTGGCCCAATCGCGCCCGCGCGGCGGCGCTGTCGCTGTCGCGCCGCCGGAGCAACTGCTCGCGATTGGCGGCATAGGCGGCCTGGTCATAGGCCGCGTCCAGCGCCGCCTGATCGTAATCGAGAAAAACCAGCGGACCTGTTGCTGCCATCGCACCCCCGTCGCGGCCGTGCCGCCAGCAGCCGTGCGCCCTGCGGGTCAGGCGCCGCCGCCGATCGTCGGCGCGCTGATGACGACGCAGGGTGTATTCGCATCCGGCGCGCCATAATAGGCGCAGTTGCGGCCGGAGCAGCCGCTCAATATGGTGATGACCAGCACCCCGGCGGCGATCAGCCGGCGCCGCGGCAGCGGTGCGGCCCGCCGACCCGGCGCGGCGTTTCGCCAGCGGCGGCGTGCGGCGGCCGACATTTCGCTACAATTTGAGCAGCCGCCGGGCGTTTCCGGCGAGCAGTTTCGACCGGTCTTCCGGCGACAGCGGCAGGGTTTTTATCCACTCGCTGCCGAGCTGGTTTTCGGCAAACGGATAGTCGACCGAATAGAGGATGCGGTCGATGCCGATCTCCATCGCGCAACATATCAGCGCCGGATCGGAAAAGAAGCCGCTGGTCGTGATCCAGAAATGCGCGCAGAAAATGTCGCGAAAGCTCCGCTCGCCGAGGCTGCCGCGTAACCCGTGGCTGATCCGCCACAGGAAGAACGGCAGCCCCTCGCCCATATGGCCAAGGATGATCTTCAGCCGCGGATAGGCGTCGAACACGCCCGACAACACAAAACGCACTCCCTGGGTCGCGGTCTCGACATTGAAACCCCAGCCGGCGCGCAGAATGCCGGGATGCGTTTCGACATAATCTTTGTAATAGGCCTCGATGACCGCGGGATGGGGCAAGGCGGGGTGGATGTAGATCGGGACGTCAAGCGCCTGCGCCCGTTCGTAGATCGGCCAGAAACGGCGGTCGTCGTGGAAATGGCCGTCGGTCATGCCGTTGATCATCGCCCCCTTGAAGCCGAGCCGGGTAACGCTGCGCTCGAGTTCGTCGGCGGCCGCAAGCGGATCGGCGGTCGGCAATGCCGCGAATGCGGCAAAGCGGTCGGGATGGCGCTGCACGGCCTCGTACAGTCGATCGTTGACGCGGCGCGCCAGCGGCACGCCGGCAGCGGCGTCGACCGCCTGCAGCCCGGGAATGGTGTGCGAGAGCACCTGCAGGTCGATGCCGGCCGCGTCCATTTCTTTCAGACGCAAATCGCTAAGATCGTCGAGCCGGCGGACGATGTCCGGCCCGGCACCGGGGCTGCCGTGTTGCCGGACCTCCGGATCGAGGTAATGCTCTTCGAGCGCAATGACGGTGGGCTTGTCTGCCATCGGTTTCCTCCTCCGTTCGCCGATACTCTGACACAAGCCGCGGCCGCGGAGTAAGCTGGCGCGGTCGAGGAAAGGCGCCGACGCCAAGGTCGCCGGCATGGGAAATCGAGGGAGGATGGCGATGAAGGAGCTGGCGGGGCGAATTGCGGTGGTGACCGGCGGCGGGTCGGGAATGGGCCGCTAACTCGTGCGGCTGCTTGCCGCGGAAGCGTGCAACGTCGCGATGTGCGACGTCACCCCGGCGGGAATGGCCGAAACCCGCCAGCTGTGCGAAGCCGCGGGGTTGGCGCAGGGGCTCCGGGTCACGACCCATATCGCCGACGTCTCCGACCCGGCGCAGGTCGCGCGCTTTTGCGACGAGGTCGCGCATGCCCACGCCACCGACCGGATCCATCTGTTGTTCAACAATGCCGGGGTTGGCGGCGGCGGCAGCATGGTCGTGCACAGCCGCGAGGAATGGGAGCGGACCTTCAACATCTGCTGGGGCGGGGTTTACAACTGCACGCGCGCCTTTCTGCCGATGCTGCTCAAGGCCGAGGCGGGCCACATCGTCAACACCAGCAGCGTCAACGGCTTTTGGGCCTCGGTCGGGCCGCGCGTGCCGCACACCGCCTATGCGGCGGCGAAATTCGCGGTCAAGGGCTTTACCGAGGCGCTGATGACCGATCTCAAAATCAACGCCCCGCACGTCAAATGCTCGGTCGTCATGCCCGGCCATATCGGCACCGGAATCACGGTCAATTCGCGCAAGATCCATGGCGGCAGCGCCGGTGCGGCCGAGGCGATGACCGCCGCCGAGATCGCCCAGGCGTGGGCGCGCATCGCCTCGATGGGCCGCGACGTCTCGCGACTGTCGGATGACGATATCCGCAAACTGATTGCCGAACGCGACCGCCGGTTTCGCGAGGAGGCGCCGACCAGTGCGGCCGCAGCGGCAAAGATCATCCTCGACGGGGTCAAGGCCGAGCGCTGGCGCATTCTGGTCGGCCCGGACGCCGAGATCATCGACAGGATGGTGCGCGCCGACCCGGAACGCGCCTATGAGGAGGCGTTTTTCGAGGAGTTCGCCCAGCAGGCCGGCTGGCGCCTCGGCAGCTGAGATCAGCGGCGCGCCGACAACCGACGCTTGCGCCGGTCGATCGGACAGATGTTATTGCCCCCATGGCCGACGAACTCGTCACGCTCGAATTTCTTGCCCCACAGCAGCAGCGCCTTCTCGAGGAGTTGAGCTTGATCCGTGACGAGATGGGCACGATACGCGACGACATGCAGGTGTTGACCGCAATGGTTATGCGCCTTGACGGCACTGTCGGCCTCGTGCTGACCGAATTGCGCGCGATGCACAGCCAGCACGCTCGCCTCGCCAACCGGGTTCGCCGCCTCGAAGAGGAACGCGAAAAGCCGTCGCTGTAGGAGGTCGAAGGGATGTGCGCCAACCCCGCCATCCCTCCAAGCAATGCGGCCGCAGCGGCAAAGATTATCCTCGACGGGG
>JAJPIH010000446.1 GCA_021324875.1 Alphaproteobacteria bacterium | reverse complement strand
TTGCGAGGTCAAACCAGCGCCCCCGCAGCCGGGTGATGCCCGGTCCCGGCGGCAGCAAGGCGCGCGCCGCAGTGCCGCCGGCCAGCACCAGTATCTTCGGCCGAACGAGCCCGATATAGCGCAACACAAACGGCAGGCAGGCGGCGATTTCCTCCGCGGTCGGGGTGCGGTTGCCGGGCGGTCGCCAATAAACGACATTCGTGATCAGCACGGATGTGCGGTCGAGCCCGATCGCCGCCAGCATCCGATCGAGCAATTGCCCGGCGCGACCGACAAACGGCCGCCCGATCCGGTCTTCATCGGCGCCCGGCGCCTCGCCGATAATCATCACCGGCGCCGCTCGATTGCCATCGGCGATCACCGTGTTGGTCGCGGTGCGCTTTAACGCGCAGCCGTCGAATGCGGCGATCGCAGCCTCCAGTTCCGACAGGTTCTGCGCGCGCGCCGCCAATGCCCGCGCCGATTGCGCGGCCTCGGCCGGCGATTGCGCGAGGGACGGCGGCGGCGCCGCCGGTTCGGCCGCTGCGATCGGCGCCGTTTCGCTAGGCCCGAGGGTGATCGTGCTCGATCGCGGGGCGCCATGCGGGCGGGGATTGGCAGCTGCCGGGAACGTTCGCCTTGACAGCGGCGCGGCCAGCCGGTCGCAGGGGGCCTCGGCAATCGCCTCATCGGCCCCCATCGCCACGTACCAGCGCAACAACGCCAGTGCTGCGGCTCTCTCAGCGTCCGATCGATCTTGCGCCAACGACATCGTGATCGATCCTAATGCCGAACTTGCTCATCTTAGAAGTCGCCCGACGGTAAAATCATCATTCTCTGGCTCGGGTCCCGCGCCCTTTGTCGACCGCTTCGAGGCGCGGTTTCGACCAGCCGTTCGACTTACCGCTGCCCAAGGCCAATGGCAGCGGCGAAAATCGGGGAGGGAAAAGTGATGGATCTGCGCGAAGGGGAAGCGGAAGGGTTTGTGCCGCGCTCGCAATGGACGCGGCGCGGCTTTGTTGCGAGCTCGCTCGGCACCGGATTTGCGCTCGCGGTGCAGCCGGTTGCCGCCGAGACGATCCACACCGATGCGAACGGACTGATTGCCGGTGAGGTCAGGGTCCCGGTCGCCGACGGATCGATACCGGCCTATCGCGCCATGCCCGACCACGGCGGGCCATTTGCAACCGTGCTCGTCGTCCAGGAAATCTTCGGCGTGCACGAGCACATCCAGGACATTTGCCGACGGCTTGCCAATCTCGGCTATTTCGCAATCGCCCCGGCCCTCTACGCCCGCCAAGGCGATCCCGCGGCAATCAGCGATATCAGGGAGCTGATCAGCAAGATCGTCTCGAAGGTGCCCGATGCCGAGGTCATGTCCGATCTCGACGCCACCGTCGTCTATGCCCGATCGACCGGCAAGGCAGATACGGGCAAGCTCGCGGTAACCGGGTTTTGCTGGGGCGGGCGGATCACCTGGCTTTATGCCGAGCACAACCCGGCGCTTAAGGCCGCGGTCGCCTGGTATGGTCCGCTCAAGCGGCCGGCAACCGAATTGCAGCCGCAAAGCCCGGCGGACCTGGTCAACGAACTCAAATGCCCGGTCCTCGGGCTATATGGCGGCGCCGACCAGAGCATCCCGGTCGCCACCGTCGAGGCGTTGGACAAGGCCTGCAAGGCGGCGGAAAAAACCTGTGCTTTTAAGATCTACCCCGATGCGCCGCACGGGTTCAACGCGGATTATCGGCCAAGTTACCGTGCCGCTGCCGCGAAGGACGGCTGGGCGCGAATGTTGGCCTGGTTCAAAGAGTACGGCGTTAGCTGACCGGGCAGAGCTCTTCGCGTCAGAGCCGATCAAGGATTTCCGCTTTGAATTGGCGCATCGCAGAAAGCGTATCGGCTGCCGTCGGTCGCTCGAAATCGATGTCGACGGCGCTGATCCCGAGGTCACGCAGCGCGCGAAAATCATCACGGAGATCGGCGGCGCTCCCGGAGAAAAGGCGGCGCGCGCCATCCGTCGAGACCGGCGGCACGGCGTCGCCATAGCGCTTGATGCGGTAGGCGAGCGCAATCTCCGCCGGGTCGCGGCCGGCCTCGCGGGCCGCCCGCTGCAACCTCGCTATGCCCGAGCGATAGCGGGGCAGCGTGTCGAGCAGATGACGGTTGTTGCTGCCGATCGGATACCATGCATCGCCCAAACGGGCCGCGCGGCGCAAGGCGGGCCCGCTTTCGCCGCCGACCCAGATTGGCGGGTGCGGCGTCTGGACCGGCTTCGGTTCGAAGGTGATGCCCGCAAACCCGACCCACCTTCCGGCGTAGCGGGGCGAGCGCTGGGTCCACAGCGCCTTGAACGCGCCGATATACTCGTCCGTGACCGCGCCACGCGCGGCAAAGGGCGTGGTCGCAACCGCATCAAACTCGGCTTCGAGCCAGCCGGCGCCAATGCCGACGGTAAGCCGTCCACCGGACAAAACGTCGAGCGTCGCGAGCATTTTAGCGGCGAGCACCGCCGGCCGGTAGGGTACCACCATGACCGCCAAGACCAGTCGGATATGCCCGGTCATCGCCGCAATAAAGGAAGCGGCGGTCAATTGCTCGTGGCGCCGCTGCGGGCCCTCGCCAAAGAACTCGCCGCTTTCCGAATAGGGGTAGCCTGGAACCTTGAGGTCGGGCAGGACGATGTGATCGGTCAGGGTCAGATAGTCGTAGCCAAGCGCTTCGCCTTCACGGGCGATGCGACCCATTGTTTCGGGGTCCGCAAGCGGGCCCGAATTCGGGAGGTTAAATCCGAATTGCAATTCGCCACCTCACCAGACGGACGGGCTGATCAGCCTGTATCGCTGGCTTTAGGCCGCGCCGCGGACGCTGGCAATGTCTTGCGCAAAAATCATCTCCTCGCTGCCGATCCGGGCCGGGTCGCCGGGTGAGGACAGGTAGCGCGCAAAGACCCAGACACCGTCGAGCGGGTTGGAGACGACCTCGGCAACTGCGCCGTCAACCAGCTCGATCTGTGTCCCCGGCGTCAATTCCCGGGTATTGACGAGTTCGCTCATTCGGCGGCCCGCTCGATCGGGTTGTGGCGCTCGGCCTGCCGCCACGTCGCCAGCTCGTCCCAGCTCGACGCTTCCATGAACTCGGCCCAGCGGCGATAGAGGTTGCGCAGATTGTGCTCGCTCGACTTGGCTTCGGTGATGTCCATGACCGTGCCGGGAATGGCGAGCCCCTCGAATTCATAATTCTCGATCTCGTGTCCCTGTCCCTGTTCGTAGCTGTACGGGTAGCGGCGGGCGATCACGCCGCGGCTGGCGGCATGCGCATAGTTCCAATTTTCCATGTCGTCCTGCTCGGTCATCCCGGCCGGACCCGAATAGCGGATGTAATAGTCGCGCAGAAAATCCTTGACCTCTTGCGGGG
>JAJPIH010000162.1 GCA_021324875.1 Alphaproteobacteria bacterium | reverse complement strand
GCGCCGAACGACAGGCTGTGCTTGATGACGAAATAACCGCCGATCGCGAAGAAGAAAAACGGCGTCAGGTTGTTGATCAGATTATTCAGAAATTTGACAAAGAATTTACGGTTGTAGATCTCCAGACGGATGTCATAGATTTCTCCGAGCCTCCGGGAAATTTCCGCCAGCTGATACTGGGCGCCGTCGTTGACGCGGATCTCGGTGCGGGCGGCAATCGTCTCGCCGATGCGATCGGACAGCCCTCTGATCTTGCGCACCCGGGTGCGGCCCAAGGCGCGGATGACCCGCTGCATCTTCGGGATCAAATAGCCTTGCAGCGGGTAAAAGGCGAGCGCCGCGGCGCCCAGCACCGGGTTCTGCATGAACATGAAAAACAGAATGGTCAGCAGCGTGCCGGCCTGCGAAATCGGCACCGCAAACGCCTCGCCGACAAAGCCGCCGACCGGCTCGAGCTCGGCGGTGATCATCGCGACAATCTGCCCCGAAGCGACGCGGTCGAAATGGTGCAGCGGGAAGCGCAACACCCGCTCATAGAGCTCGTAGCGCAGCCGGCGCAGCATGCGTTCGCCGAGCTTCCCTTTCTTGACGTTGACGTGCAGTTTGAACCAGCCGTTGATCAGAATGAGCGTCAGAAACATCCCGCACAAGACAAGCAAATAAGGGATCTGCTGGAGTTCCAGACCGAAATAGGATTGGGGAAAATGCTTACCCGAGATGGCGCGGTTGATGATTTGCTTGGGCAGATCGAGCGACCAATAGAGAAAGGGAAATGACAGCAGCGTCATCGCCACAACGTAGATTTGATCGCGCCAGCTGTAGCGGATAATGAAACCGTACACCGAGGGTTCGAGACCGTCTCCAGTCCGCGGCGGCAGCAGCCGGCGCACGAACGGAAATTGCGGGAATCTTGCCGCAAGCGCCGAGGCAATGTTCCATCGGAGCTTCATCTACACCTCTCTGCCCTGCCGCCGGTTGCCGCCGGCGGCCGATCTGGTCGCGACATGCGCCGCTCGCGCCGGCCGCGTCGATCGCGTCGCAGCGCTTGGCGCCATCGGAACTTTTGCACCTCGGCGCGTTTTCTCCAATAGACGTGGCGGGAGCAAGGACCGCCACCCGGCACATTTCATTCGAGGTCGCGTGACGTGAAATGAAAATAGGCAAAATTCGCGCGGTTTGGACCGGCACCGCTTGCGCCATTTTGCTGCTGGGACCGATCCTGGCGGCGGCTGACGCCGAACCGGCGGCCGGCGGCAATGGCCTGACCCGCGGCCCGCAAGCGGCCGATATGGTTGCGCTGCCGAGCCTTGCCCCGCTGGCCGTACACGTGTTGCCGGCGGTCGTCAACATTTCCGTTGAATTGAACCAACAAGCCGCCCTCAAGGACCTCGGCAGCGATCAAAGCCAGGATAATTCCGCCGGCAACAACATCCCCTTCCCGCAATTTGGCCCAACCCCGTTCGACCAATTTTTGCACCGTTTCTTTGAGCAACCCTTTCCGCAACCGCAACCGGGCCGGGAGACCATCGCCCTCGGCTCGGGGTTCATCATCGATCCGCGCGGCTATGTCGTCACCAACAACCATGTCGTCGCCAACGCCGAGAAGGTGACGGTGATCCTGCAGGACCAGAGCCGCTATCCGGCCAAGGTCGTCGGGCGCGACACCCGGACCGATCTGGCGCTGCTGAAGATCAACGCCGACAAGCCGCTGCCCTATGTCGGCTGGGGCGACAGCAGCAAAGTCCAAGTCGGCGATTGGGTGGTCGCGGTCGGCAACCCGTTTGGCCTCGGCGGCACCGTGACCGCGGGCATCGTCTCGGCGATCGGGCGCAACATCAACGAAGGGCCTTATGACGACTTTCTGCAGATCGATGCGCCGATCAATCGCGGCAATTCCGGTGGTCCGACTTTTGACCTTGCCGGCCGGGTCATCGGCATCAACACCGCAATCTATTCGCCGTCGGGCGGCTCGGTCGGGATCGGGTTCGCGATCCCGTCCAACCTCGCCAAATACGTGATCGGGGAACTCGAAGCCCACGGTAAAGTCACTTGGGGCTGGCTTGGGGTCTCCATCCAGAACCTGACGCCGACCATCGCCAAGAGCCTCGGGCTCAACCCCAACCATCCTGAAGGCGCGCTTGTCGCTTCGGTCATCAGCGGCAGCCCCGCCGACAAGGCCGGCATCAAACCGGGCGACGTGGTTGTCGCGGCCGGCGACCATCCGATCCATGACGCGCACGATCTGCCGCGCATCGTCGCCGAAACGCCGATCGGAACCCGCTTGGCGATCACCGTCGAACGCGACGGGAAGCAGCGCCAACTCGCCGCCGAAATCGCCCCGATGCCGGCGAAATATGCCGCGGCCGAACCCAACCAAGGCGGCGCCGGGGCGCCGGCGAGCGCGCTGGGCATGCAGCTCGAGCCGCTGACCCCCGAGCTGCGCCGGCAGCTCAAAATCGGGGCCAATGTCAACGGGGTCGTGGTCGCCCAGATCGCCCCCGACAGCCCGGTCGCAGCGATGGGGGTGGAGGCCGGAGATGTGATCCAGTCGATCGACCAGAAGCCGGCGACAACCCCGCAGGCGGCCGCGGCGGCGCTGACGGCGGCGGCCCGACGGGGCAACATTCTGCTGCTGATCGACCGCGGCGGGACCAGCATGTTTGTCGGCCTGTCGATCAACAACGGCGGGTCGCACGGCACCGGCTGAGGGGTAGCGCGCCCCGCCCTCAACCGTAATTGCGGCCGGGCGCGCTCACCGCCGCCATGCCGGCGGCCGCCCCGGAAATCTGCAAGCCCGCCATTCCGGCAACAGCCGCTCCGAAACCGCCCCGGGCCGACTATATCTATCGGCGCAACCAGGGGAGGGGCGGATGGCGGAGTTTGCGGGCAGCCATGTGGTCGTGACCGGCGGGACGGGCGCGCTCGGCCGCGCGGTCGTCGGCGCCTTGCGGACGGCGGGCGCCATCTGTCATGTGCCCAATTTGGTGGCGGCCGAGCTCGCCGACTGGCCCTTTGCCAATGATCCCGGGGTTCATGTCACCCGCGGCGTCGATGTCGCCGACGAAGCCGCGGTCGCGGGCTTTTACGGCGCATTGCCGCCCTTATGGGCCTCGATCCATTTGGCCGGCGGGTTCGCGATGGCGCCGATCGCCGAGATCACGGCCGATGATTTTCGCGCTCAGCTGCGCATGAATGCGCTGTCGGCGTTTTTGTGCTCGGCCGCCGCGGTCAAGGCGATCCGCGCGCGCGGCCAGCCCGGTCCGGACGGGGCCAAAGGCGGGCGCATCGTCAATGTCGCCGCACGCCCCGCGCTTGAACCACGGCTTGGCGCCGGCATGGTCGCCTACGCCGCGTCCAAAGCAGCGGTGGCGGCGCTGACCCAGGCGCTGGCCCAGGAGACCGCCGAAGAGGAGTTCTGGGTCAATGCCGTGGCGCCGTCGGTCCTCGACACACCGGCCAACCGCAGCGCGATGCCCGACGCCGATTTCGCGAAATGGGTGGCCCCGGCCGAGCTGGCGCGGCTGATCGCCTTTCTCGCCTCGCCGCAAAATCGCGTCACTCGCGGCGCGGTCATTCCGGTCTATGCCGGCGCCTGACCGGGCCCTCGCCACCGGCCCGCGGTTAATGCGTCGCAAAAATTGCAAAACTGTTATGCATCAGGGTATTAGGTTATTTTATATTGCGACGCAGCAGAAGGATGCCTATAACATGCGGGTAGCGGTTTAGGCAGAGGCTGTGATGAAGCACCAAATGGGGCGTTTCGAGCGCATCGCCAGCGAGATGAACGCATGGCTGCTGGCCTTCGCGATCGGTCTCGGCACACTCGACCTGACCGTGCTGGTGGCCAAGGCGCTGCCGCCCTTGCCGCAGACGCCGATTGCCGCCGATGAGGGCGACCATGGCGGAGCGCAGGTCTCGGCTCCGGCGCATCAAAGCCACAACTGAAATCCCTTCTTAATGTTGAGGCCTGGCCGGGTCACGGCCCGGCGGCCCGTTCCGCCGCCCCGGACCCGGTTGGCGATCCCCGTGTCCATCCCCCGGCGCGATACCCGGAGGGCGGCAAGCGGGAAACGCGAACCGCGTACACGCGCATCGGTCAAGACCCGCACCAAGCGGGCCCGTGACCGACGGCGGTCGCGCGCCTATTTGCCCGGGACGACGCTGCGCCGCCCAAAGGTGATCGGGACCGGATGGCGCCGGCGGCGGCGGGTTTC
>JAJPIH010000096.1 GCA_021324875.1 Alphaproteobacteria bacterium | reverse complement strand
TATAGGCGATGTCGTCGGCGAGCGCGGCAAGCTGCGCCTCGACCCCGGGGTAGCAATCGAGGGCCAGCGGGTGATGGCGATCGTATTCGGCGATGGTCGGCGGCACCGGCTGAGCGAGCTGCGGACCGCGCAGCGGACCGTTGTGCTTGACGGTTCCCTCAAGCGCTTCCCAGGTCAGGTTGAGACCGTCGAACTCGGCATAGCGGCGTTCGAGCCGGGTCAGCACGCGCAAGGTCTGGTCGTTATGGGAAAAGCCGCCATAGGCCGCCATCGCCGCGTTCAGCGCCTCCTCCCCGGCATGGCCAAACGGGGTGTGCCCGAGATCGTGGGCCAGGGCGATGGTCTCGGCGAGGTCTTCGTCGACCGCAAGGGCGCGCGCCAGGGTCCGCGCGATCTGGGCGACTTCGAGACTGTGGGTCAGTCGCGTGCGGTAATGGTCGCCCTCGTGATAGACAAACACCTGGGTTTTATGGGTGAGCCGGCGAAACGCTGTCGAATGAATGATCCGGTCGCGGTCGCGCTGAAACGGCGAGCGGAACGAGTGTTCGGGTTCCCGATAAAGCCGGCCGCGGCTCTCGTCCGGGCGCGACGCAAACGGTGCCAAAGCTGAGGGGCCGACCATGACCCGACCTATACCGCGCGCCGCCGCCAGGGTCCATGACCGTGCGGGATGGGCGAACCGGTCTCCACGGGTCAGTTTGCTTAAAATCGCGTTACGAAGGGTGAAATCGGGTTACGATGGCCGCCCTGCGGAGGCGCCGATGGAATATATTCGGGTGACGTTTGATCCGAACGACATTCGCGACGTGATCGCCAGCGGCGAGGTTGTCGGCCCGACCGAGACCGAGCTGATGCTCGAACCCAATTACTACGTAATCTCGCTCTCCGGAACCGGTTATACGCCGCCCTATTGGTATGGCGTTGTCACCGGCACAACCCCGGCCCATCCGCTGACCATCGCGTTTGATCAGGCCTGAGTGCGCCAGCCGTGAGCGTGCGCATCGCGTTGATCGCGATCCTCAGCCTGCTGGCCGCCGGCTGCGCGGGGATGCATATCGAAAACACGCCGTTGCCGGCCGGTGACAGCAATCCCGAACGGCGTACGGCCGATCCGGCCGGACCCGACCGCCCGGTCATCTTGATGACCTTCTCGGGTGGCGGTTCACGAGCCGCGGCGCTGGCCGAGGCCGTGCTGCGGGAAATGTCGCAAACCCGTTACATCGCATCCGACGGTCCGCACGCCCTGACCGAGGATGTGAAGCTGATCTCGTCGGTCTCGAGCGGCAGCGTCACCGCCGCATGGTTTGGCCTGCATCAGGGACCCGGTCATTGGGACGGCGATCTCGACGGATTGCGAGAGGATTTTCTGGCCAAGGACAATATGGCGGCGCTTGAACTCGACGCCGTCAACCCGATCACCTGGTTCGGCCTGGTTACGGGAAGGATCACCCGCATCGGGGCGTTGGAGGCGCTGTTTAACGAGCGTCTCTATCACAACCTCACCCTGGCAACACTCAATCAGCCGGGTCGGCCCTTTATCATCCTGAACGCGACCGACATGGCCGGCGGCGAGACTTTTGCGATGGTGCCGCGTCGGTTCGACGACATCTGCGCGAAATACGACGCCTTGCCGGTGGCGAGCGCCGTCGCCGCATCGGCGGCATTTCCGATCCTGCTGACCCCGGTCGGCTTTGAAGATTATTCCGATGGATGCCGAGGCCGGCTGCGCAGCGGCGAATGGATCAAAATCGACCTGTCGCAGCCGCCCTATCCGCCCAACCCTTACACCCCCTACCTCAATCTCGGCGAATACAAGGACGCCCGCTACTCGAACGATTTGCGCCATGGGCTCAACCCCTTTCGGCGCATCGACTATCTTTACTTTCTCGATGGCGGTCTTGCCGACAATCTCGGCGTCAAATCGTTGCGCAGCGCATTGATCTCGACGCATGACGATGCGCGGATCTTGCGGGCGATCAACGCCGGCCGCATCCAAATGCTGGTGGTCGTTGTCGTCAATGCACGCAGCGATCCGCCGAACAAACTCTACCAGCAAATGCGGCAGCCGGGGCTGGTCCAACAGATCCAGGCGGTGACCTCAGTTCCCGTCGACGCCAACACGGCCAACTCCGAAACCGCACTCGCGGCGTTGCTCAGCGAACTGGCGCAAGCCGCCGTCGGGGCCAGCGGGCAAGCCAAATTCGCCAATTTGCGGGTTTACGGCATTACCGTCGATTACGACCATATACCGGCCGACACGCCGGCGCATATCCGCTTGCGCGACCGGGCCAAAAACGTGCCGACCAGCTGGACGCTGAGCCCGGCGCAATTGCAAGTCACCGAGGAGGCCGGGCGTTTTCTGCTGCGGAGCCATCCGTGTTATGCGGCGCTGCTCAGCGATTTGCACGCCGCCGAGCCGCTCGGAGGCGAGCAACCGACGCCGACCATCCCGTGCGCCACCCGCATCGACATCAAGCCGGGCTCGGGCCCCTCAAGCTGAGGCGTCGCCGCTGCGGTTTGGCGCTACCCGGCGGCCCGCAGTCTCCGGGTCGCGTCATGGTCGACGCTGCCATCGGCGGCGAGCGCCACGCGGTAGGCGTCGTGGGCCGTCTGGCGCGAAACCAGCCCATCGGCGACGTCGAGCGCCACTTGTTCGGGATCGCGCTCGCGCGGATCGCCAAACCCGCCGCCCCCCGGCGTTTCGAGCCGGATGAAGTCGCCGCCCGGGACACTCTGCCGCCCCTTTGCCCCGATCGGCCGTCCCGAAGCAAGGCCGACCCGGCCCGAGGCGCCGGGATTGCCGCCGTCGCGGCCGCGCGCCGGGTTCGAGATCCGCTCGAAATTGCACAGCATGGCAATCGGGGTGCCATCGGCGCCGCCCAGTTCGATGATCTGGCCGAGCCCGCCGCGATAACATCCAGCCCCGCCCGAATCCTCACGAAATTCGCGGCGGCGGAACAGCACCGGGGCGACCGTCTCGGTCGCCTCGACCGGGATCGTGCGCACCCCTGACGGGAACGCCGTCACGTCAAGCCCATCCTTGCCGGGGCGCGCCCCGGCGCCGCCGCAGTGGAAGATCGCGGTACTGAACGGCTTGACCTGCGGCGCCTCCCGCCCCGCCTCGCCGCCCAATTCGTCGAGCACGTCAGCGCCGCCATAGATTTGCGGGATCCACAGCGCAGACGCCCCTTCGGCCGGCACGCCGCCCGGCATGACCTGATGCAGGCAGCCAAAGACGACGTCGGGCAACATGTGGCCGACCGTGTGGCGGGCGGCCACCGCCCGCGGCCGCGGCGCATTCAACACGCAGCCTTCCGGCGCACTGACCGTGATCGGCGCCAGCGAGCCGGCATTGTTCGGCACCTCGGGGGCGACCAGACACTTGACCCCGAAGGCGGTGTAAGCGGTCGTATAATTCAGCACGACATTGATGCCAAAGGCGCTGGCCGGCGAGGTGCCGGTATAGTCGACGTGAATCCCCGCCGGCCCGACCGTCATCTCCGCCGCCAGAATGAGTGGCCGATCGAACCCGTCCATCTGCAAACTGTTGCGGTACTTGCCGGGCTTGAGCTTGGCGATCGCCTCGAGGGTTGCCTGACGCGAGGTTTCGATGATGTGATCGGCGAGACGGTCGAGATTGGTGATCTCAAACTCCTCCATCATTTCGATCAGACGCCGGCTGCCTTCGTCATTGCACGCCGCCAGAGCGTAAACGTCGCCCTCGACCTGCAGCGGCTCGCGCACATTGGCGCGGATCATCCGCAACAGGTCCTCGTTCATATGTCCTTCGCGGGCCAGCGCCATCAACGGAATGAACAGCCCCTCCTCAAACACCTGGCGGCCATCCGGCCCCATGCCGAGACCGCCGATATCGACGACATGCACGGTGCTGGCAAAAAGGCCGACCGCCTCGCCGCGCAAAAAGGTCGGGCTGACCACGGTCAGATCGTGCAGGTGACCGCAGGTCAGCCACGGATCGTTGGTGATGTAGTGATCGCCCGGACGCATGGTCCGAAGCGGAAAGGCGTCGAGGAAATGCCTGACCGCCGCCGCCATCGAATTGACATGCCCCGGGGTGCCGGTCACCGCTTGGGCCAGCATGTTGCCGTCGCGGTCGAAAACGCCAGCCGACAAGTCGCCCGCCTTGCGCACCGTCGTCGAAAACGCGGTGCGGACCAGGGTCTGCGCCTGCTCTTCGACAACGGCGATCAGGCGGCTCCACATGACTTGCATATGGATTTGCGACAGCGCGGTGTTGGGTCTCGACAGCATCGCTAATCTCCGCGATCCGGGATCATGCCCGCAGCATCCTAATTCGCCGGGGCGCAGGCGGGAAGCGGCTGGAGCCGCGGCCGGCGCTCATCGCCCGCCCGCCCGGCCGCGGCTGCAACACGCCACGCCTCCGCTGCCGATCGGGCTCGCCGGAGCCAGAGCGGGAACGCGCCGCCATCCTCCGGTATCCCTCTCCACGAAGCTATGTTATCGCTCGCAACGAAGGTCTTTCGGCGACCGGATCGGATCCGCGGGTTGCGCGGCATAGGGAGGCAGAACAATGAAAGCAAAGTGGGCGGGTTTGGCCGCCGCCGGCTTGATGTCGGTGATCGCTTTCGCCGCGCCGGCTCAGGCGCAAAAATCGGGTGGGGTGTTACGGCTCAACAGCCCCGACAGCCCGGCCAATATGTCGATGCTCGAAGCCGCCACACTGGTCGCCGAGATGCGGCTGATGGGGGTGTTCAACAACCTTATTCTGTTTGACCAGCATAAGCCGCAGGTCAGCCTCGCCACGATCGTGCCCGACCTGGCGAAGAGTTGGTCGTGGAACGAGGACGGCACCGAATTCAGCTTTGTGTTGCGGCAAGGGGTGAAATGGCATGATGGCCAGCCCTTCACCGCCGCCGACGTCAAATGCACCTGGGATCTGTTACTCGACCAGCGCCCCGACAAGCTGCGCCTTAATCCGCGCAAAACCGCCTATTACAATCTCGCCGCGGTCACCACCGACGGCGACTTCAAGGTCACGTTTCACCTGAAGCGACCGCAGCCGGCTTTTCCGATGCTGCTCGCCTCGGGATTCGCCGCGATCTATCCGTGCCATGTCTCCGCCGCCGATATGCGCCAGCATCCGATCGGCACCGGCCCCTTCAAATTTGTCGAATTCCGACCCAAGGAAATCATCAAGGTCGCGCGCAACCCCGATTATTGGAAAAAGGATCGGCCGTTTCTCGACGGCATCGAATACCGAATCATAACGGATCCTTCGACAGCCGCTCTTGCTTTTGTCGCCGGAAAGTTCGACATGACCTTTCCGTATGATCTTTCGATCCCAATCATGAAGAACATTGAGAACCAAGTGCCGCAAGCGATCTGTGAACTGACGACCACCGGCGTCAACCGCCATCTGCTTGTGAATTATCACCGGCCACCTTTTGACAATCCCGATCTGCGGCGGGCGATGTCGTTGGCCCTCGATCGCAAGGCCTTTGTCGACATTCTGAGCCAGGGAACCGGCGAAATTGGCGGCGTGCTGCAGCCGCCGCCCGAAGGGTTGTGGGGTCTCACCGCCGATGAGCTCAAAACCCTGCCCGGCCATGGCGCCGATATCGAACAGAACCGCGCCCAAGCTCGCCAGATCATGCAAAAGCTCGGCTACGGACCCGACAAACTGCTCAAGATCAAGGTCACGACTCGCGACTGGCCGATCTACCGCGATCCGGCAGTGATCCTGATCGACCAATTAAAGAAGGTGTATTTTGACGGCGAACTTGAACTTGTCGACACAGCGCAATATTTTCCCAAAATCTTACGAAAAGATTACAGCGTCGCGCTCAATCTGCAGACGAGCGGCCCCGATCCCGATCCGATCCTGAAAGTTTTTTACGCCTGCGGCGCCAGCCTCAATTGGGATGGTTACTGCAATCCGAAGGTCGACAAACTGATCGACCAGCAATCACAGGAGGCCGATCCGACCCGGCGCAAGGCGATATTGCTGACGATCGAACGCCAATTGGCCGCCGACGACGCGCGGCCGATCATTTTTTATCCCAAGGGCGGGACTTGTCGTCAGCCTTGGGTGAAGGGACTGACGATCATCGAAAACGGCATCTTTTATGGCTGGCGCATGGAGGATGTCTGGCTGGACAAATAGCGTCGCGGCCGACCGCCTCAGAGGGAACTTATGGAGGTTGAAGCGATGGCGCGTTTTGATGCCGGCATTCTGCAAGCGCTGCGCTACATAAAAGAAGTCGCGATCCGCACCGAGAAACACCCGAAAGCGGCGGTCGTGATCTGGGTCGTCGTGGCCGATGACGAGGTGTTTGTGCGCTCGGTGCGCGGTGCCGGCGGACGCTGGTACCGCGACCTTGCCGCGGGCGGGCCGGCCACGCTCGAATTCGCCGGACGCCCTCTGCCGGTCGTCGCGGTCCCGGCGAGCGAGGCTGGCGCGATCGACCGGGCAAGCCGCGAATACCTGCGGAAATACCGCGCGAGCCCCTATGCGCAATCGATGGTCCGCCCGGAAGTGCTGGTCACAACGCTGCGCCTCGAACCGGGCTGATCGCCGGTCACGCTCGGCGCCGGCCTGTCGGCCGCCACGCGGGCGTTGCCGGCGGGCCGCGATCCGCCTGCCTCCCGCACCCGGCCGCGTTGCGGGCTTGCGTGACACCTCGCCAGGCCGTTGATCCGGCGTGCAATTTGCGGCGCGCTGGAGTGCCCTTTCAGATAATGGTAAGCAACATCCCGCCGCACCCGCGGCGAATGCCGAGCCAATCGGCGCGTCGGTGACAGGGTGTTGGCCGCGAGTTTCGCCGGGGCAGGAGCCGCAAGGGCGACGCGGCGGGCTCGCGAGGACCTTGGGAGGTCACTGGGATGCAGCGAAATCTGATCGGTTTCGCGGTGGGCGGGTTTTTCCTTGCGCTCGCCGCCGCACCGCCGTCGATGGCCCAAAAGCATGGCGGCATCTTAAGGATCGGCCATTTCGACAGCCCGGCGAGCATGTCGATGCTCGAAGAGTCAACCGTGGCGGTCAACCGGCCGATGATGGGCGTGTTCAACAATCTCGTCATCTACAACCAGGATGAGCCGCAAAACCGGTTCGACACGATTGTGCCGGAACTGGCGACGAGCTGGTCGTGGAACGAAGAGGGGACCGAGCTCACCTTCCCGTTGCGCCAAGGGGTCAAATGGCATGACGGCAAGCCTTTCACCGCCGCCGACGTCAAATGTACGATCGCCTTGCTGCAGGGCAAAGCGGCCGAGAAACTGCGCATCAACCCGCGCAAATCCTGGTTCGACAATGTCGCCGAGGTCACCAGCAAAGGCGATTACGAAGTAACTTTTCATTTAAAACAGCCTCAGCCTTCGCTGTTGGCGATGCTGGCGACCGGCTGGACCCCGATCTACCCCTGCCATGTCAGCCCGGCCCAGATGCGCCAGCATCCAATCGGCACCGGACCGTTCAAATTTGTCGACTTCAAGCCGAACCAGTCGATCACCGTGACCCGCAATTCCGATTATTGGAAACCCGATCGGCCTTACCTCGACGGCATCGAATACCCGATCATCAAAGATGTCTCGACCCGCCTGCTGTCCTTTATTGCCGGGAAAGAAGACGTGTATTTCGGGGTCACGATGCCGCAATTGAAAGATGTCAAGAACCAGTTGCCCCAGGCGATTTGCGATCTGACCATCCCCAATGTCAGCCGCAATCTGCTCGTCAACCGCGACGTCCCGCCGTTCGACACGCCCGATTTGCGGCGCGCGATGACGCTCGGCCTCGACCGGCAGGCATTCGTCGACATCATCGCCGACGGTCAGGGGACGATCGGCGGGGTCATGCAGCCGCCGCCGGAGGGGGTGTGGGGCATGCCGGCCTATGCGTTGCGCTCGCTCCCGGGCTACGACCCCGATGTCGGCGCCAGCCGCACCCAGGCGCGCAAGCTGATGGAGAAGCTCGGCTACGGTCCCGACAATCGGCTCAAAGTGACCGTTGCGACGCGCAACGTGCAGGCCTATCGCGATGCCGCCGTGGTCTGGATCGGCCAGATGAAGGAGATCTACATCGACGCCGTTCTCGATCCGATCGACACTACCCAATGGTATCCGATGCTGGCGCGCAAGAATTACAAGATTGCCGTCAACGTGACCGAAACAGCGGTTGATGACCCCGATGTGGCATTTTACGAAAACTATGTATGCGGTGCGCTGCGCAATTACACCGGATACTGCAATCCCGAAATCGACAAGCTGGTCAAGCGCCAATCGGTAGAGTCGAATTTCGACAAACGCCGTAAATTGGTATGGGAGATCGAGAAGAAACTGATCGAAGACGACGCCCGCCCGATCTTGTTTTATACCCGGGCGGCGACTTGCCGCGAGCCTTATGTCAAGGGGATAACAACAATGGTCAATAGCATCTACAATTCTTCCCGCTTTGAGGAAGCCTGGCTCGACAAATAACGAAAAGCGCTTCGGCGGCCGTCGACCCTTGCGGCCGCCATGATCGCGCTTTGGCGCCGCCTCGGTTCGGCAGAAACCCCGCCAGCCGGCGCGAAGCGATGGCAAGCGCTGGCGGACGATTTCAGGCTCGGCTAAGTTTTGCGACAGCTCCGCTACAGGCGCGTTCCTTGGCGGCCGCGCCCGGGAACAACGCCGGTTTGCACGGCGGACGACCGGCGATCGGGAAGGAAACGGCATGGCACAAAAAAATTTTGCGGCTGATCGCGGTTATCGCCCTGGCAACAACCGCTTTGGCGAGTTTGCCGGCCGCCGCGCAGAAATCCGGGGGCATTTTGCGACTGGCTCATTTCGACAGCCCGGCGAGCATGTCGATCCTCGAGGAATCGACGCGCGCCGCCGAGCAGCCGATGATGGCGGTGTTCAACAACTTGGTGATCTACGACCAGCACGTCGCGCAAAACAGCCTCAGTTCGATCGTTCCCGATCTGGCGACAAAGTGGGAGTGGAGCGAGGACGGCAAGGAACTGAGCTTCGCGTTGCGCCAGGGCGTCAAATGGCATGACGGCAAACCGTTCACCGCCGCCGATGTCAAATGCACCTGGGATCTGCTGATGGGCCGGGGCGATGACCGGCTGCGCATCAACCCGCGCAAATCCTGGTATGAAAATGTCGCGGAGGTGACGACCAACGGCGATTACGAGGTCCGATTTCATCTGAAGCGGCCGCAGCCGGCGTTGCTGATCCTGTTGGCCTCGGGCTTGTCGCCGATCTATCCCTGCCATGTTCCGGCGCGCGAGATGCGCCAGCATCCGATCGGCACCGGCCCGTTCAAATTCGTCGAGTTCAAACCGAACGAATACATCAAGGTCGCCCGAAATCCCGATTATTGGAAACCGGGCCGGCCTTATCTCGATGGAATTGAATTCGTGATCATGCGGGAAATTGCGCCGCGTAATCTCGCCTTCTTTGCCGGCAAATTCGATGCGATACCGCTGGGGGTGACAATTCCGACCTTGAAGGATTTCAAGCAACAGGCGCCGCAGGCCGTCTGTCAGGTCGAAATTGCCAATGTGCCGCGGACCATGCTGATCAACCTGCACAAGCCCCCCTTCGACAACCCGCAATTGCGGCGGGCGATGGGTTTGGCGCTCGACCGCAAGGCCTTTCTCGACATTATCAACGGGGGTTATGGCCGGATCGGCGCGCTGATGCTGCCGCCGCCGGAAGGGGTGTGGGGCATGCCGCCGGCGATGTTGAAGACGTTGCCGGGTTACGGCGGCGACGTCGCTGCGAACCGCGCCGAGGCGCGCACGATCATGGCGACACTCGGCTACGGGCCGGACAAGCATCTGGCGATCAAGATCGCGACGCGCAACTTTCCGGCCTGGCGTGACCCCGCGGTGATCCTGGCTTCACAATTGAAGGAAATCTATATCGACGCAGAGCTCGACTTTGTCGACACCGCACTCTGGTATCCGAAAATGGCGCGCAAGGATTTCACGGTCGGATTGGTGCCGATCGAAAGCGGGGTCGATGATCCGGATCAAATGTTCTACGAGAATTTCTACACCGGCGCGGTGCGCAATTACGCCGGATACAGCGATCCGGAGTTTGACAAGCTGGTCGATCTGCAATCGATGCAACCCGACCCGGAAAAGCGCAAGCAGATCGTCTGGCAAGCCGAACGCAAATTGGCGGAGGCGGCGTTCCGGCCGGTCATCTTCTACCCGGCCGGCGCGACCTGCCGCCAGCCCTGGGTCAAAGGATGGACCCGGATGGTCAACAGTATCTATAACGAATGGCGTTTTGAGGATGTGTGGCTCGATAAATGACGGGGTGCCGGCCCACAACCTCTGGCCCCGCATCGCGGCCGGATATGACGGGCGGGCAATGGCGAGCGCGGTCGCCCGCCAAATGGGCAAGCGCGATGGGTGTGTTGGGGCTAACGGTGGCGATCGTATTCATCTTGTGGCCATCGTATTCATGTTAATGTAATTATACCTTCGCGGGCGGTCGCAGGCTACTCACGCAGACGCGATCGACCATCGCCGGCAGGGCGTGCTAGCCTTCGCCGGGACCGGATCGCCGGGTCGGCCGGCGGCAGGGAGGAACAGGTTTGGGCTCATATCTGGTGCGCCGTTTTGGCCTGATGGTCCTGACCCTGTTCGGGATCTCGGTCATCATTTTCGTAATGCTGCGCGTGGCCCCCGGCAACATCGCCGACATCCTGTTCGACGCCGCCGGCTTTGTGGATCCGTCGGAAAAGAAAGCAATCATGGTTCAACTCGGGCTCGACAAACCGCTCGTCGTCCAATATTTGACCTGGATCGGCGGCTTGTTGCACGGCGATCTCGGCTATTCCTACGTCTCCGACCGGCCGGCGCTCGCCGAGATCCTGCCGCGCATCCCGGTGACGGCGCGGGTGGCGGGCTTGGCGCTGGTCTTTGCGGTGCTGATCGGGGTGCCGCTCGGTGTCGTCAGCGCCGTAAAGCAAAACACCAAACTCGACTATTTGCTTCGCGTGGTAAGCCTGTCGGGGCTGTCGCTGCCGGCCTTCTGGCTCGGCCTGTTGGTGCTGATGGCCGCGGTCGCGTGGTTTGGCACGATCCCGATCTATTCAGAGGCGCCAAAAACCTTCTGGGCAGCGCTGGGCATGTACAGCATCCCGGCGGCGGTCGTCGGCTTTCGCAGCTCGGCGCTGATGATGCGTCTGACCCGGTCGTCAATGCTCGAGGTGATGCGCCAGGATTACATACGCACCGCCCGCGCCAAAGGCGCCTCCGAACGCGTTGTCAATTACCGTCATGCGCTGAAAAACGCGGTGTTGCCGGTGATCACCGTGATTGGCCTCGAAGCGGCGTTTTTGTTGGGCGGGCTGATCGTGACCGAAACCGTCTTCAATATTCCCGGCGTGGCCCGGTTCCTGATCGAAGCGATCCGCTGGCGCTACTATCCGATCGTGCAGAACATTATCATGTATATCGCGATCATTGTCGTGCTGATCAATTTTACGGTCGATATGCTGTACGCAGCGCTCGACCCACGCATCAAATATTCGGAGTAACCGGGGCTTAGCCGTCGAGGTCTCGGTCAACACAGGAGAGGCCGTGAGCACAGTCGATTTTCGCGCCGAGTTGGCAAAGGCCGGGGCCAATGTCGACAGCCGCTGGAGCGCGCTTGCTTTCTTCGCCCGCCGCTATCCGCTCGGAGCGATCGGCGCGGCGATCATGGCGCTGTTTGTATTTGCCGCGATCTTCGCGCCGTTGATCACGCTCTATGACCCGCTGACCACCAACGCTTCCCTGTCGCTGGCGCGGCCGAGCGCAGCCCACTGGCTGGGCTGCGATTTCATGGGTCGCGATGTCTATAGCCGCATCGTTTATGGCGCGCGAATTTCGCTTGCCGTCGGGATCGGCGCGACGTTGCTCGGCGGCGGCATCGGCGTCCTGATCGGATTGTCCTCGGGCTATTTTGGCGGCTGGCTCGATCTTGCCGCACAGCGCCTGATCGACATTCTGCAATCCTTACCGCTGATCGTCATGGCGCTGCTGATGGCGGCCTCGCTCGGCCCGTCACTGCACAACACGATCATCGCCATCTCGATCGCGCTGATCCCGTCATCGGCGCGGGTGGTGCGGGCGAGCACGCTGTCGCTGCGCGAGCTGCAGTTTGTCGAAGCCGCGCGCGCCATCGGAATGAGCGAGGTGCGGATCGCCGTCCGCCACGTCCTGCCCAATACGCTCGCCCCTCTGATCGTACTGGGCACAGCCCAGCTCGGCGCCACGATCCTGATCGAGGCGACATTGTCGTTTCTCGGTCTCGGGGTGCCCGAACCGCATCCCTCCTGGGGCCGGATGCTGTCCGAATCGGCGGCCGAATATGTCCGCACCGCGCCGTGGCTGGTGATCTTCCCCGGGCTGGCGATCAGCGCCGTTGTGTTCGGCACCAACCTGTTGGGCGACGCGGTGCGCGACATCCTCGACCCGCGTCAGCGCGGCTGAGCGATGGGCGGACCGGCGATGACGGTCAGCGGCAATGCCCCGGCCGTCTTGGAAGTCGAGGGTCTGCGGACCTACCTGTTCACGCGCTCCGGGATCGTCAAAGGGGTCGACGACGTGTCGTTTACGCTGCGTCGCGGCGAAACCCTGGCGGTTGTCGGCGAGTCGGGCTGCGGCAAATCGATGACCGCGTTGTCGATCATGCGGCTCGTCCCCGACCCGCCCGGCCGCATCGTCGGCGGACGCATCCTGCTGGAGGGCAAAGACCTGGTCGCGCTCGACGAAGAGGCGATGCGCGACATTCGCGGCAACCAGATCTCGATGATCTTTCAAGAGCCGATGACATCGCTGAACCCGGTGCTGACAATCGGCAGCCAGATCGCCGAGGTGCTGCGCCTCCACCAGCGGTTGTCGCGAAGCGAGGCCGCCGCCAAAGCGATCGAGATGTTGCGCCTCGTCAAGATCCCCGAACCGGCGCAGCGGGCGCGCGAATATCCGCATCAGCTCTCGGGCGGCATGCGCCAGCGGGCGATGATCGCGATGGCGTTGGCCTGCAATCCGCGGGTGCTGATCGCCGACGAGCCGACGACCGCACTCGACGTGACGATCCAGGCGCAAATTCTCGACCTGATGCTCGATTTGCAGAGCCAGCTCGGGACCGCGGTGATCCTGATCACCCACAATCTCGGGGTGGTCGCCGAAACGGCGCAGCGGGTCATCGTCATGTATGCCGGCCGCAAGGTCGAAGAGGCCGAGGTCGAGGCTCTGTTTGAAGAGCCGCTGCATCCCTATACCCAGGGCCTGCTTGCCTCGATCCCGCGGCTGGCGATCATCAGTGGCGAGCGCGCTGCGGCGCCCGCGCGGCTGAAGGAAATCCCCGGCATCGTGCCGCCGTTGAGCAACCTTCCGCCGGGCTGCACTTTCGCCCCGCGCTGCGCTTTTGCCGACGCGCGCTGTCGCGCCCAGTTTCCGGCCTACGAGCAGGTCCGACCCGGTCATTGGGTCGCATGCTGGCACGCCGAGCGGGTTCAGGGTGGCGCTAATGCCTAGCACCGCCAATGCGCTCAATCTGCGGCCGCCCGAATCTGCACCGGCAGCGGCGGCGCCGGTCGTCGAAGTGGCTGGGCTGCGGAAATATTTTCCGCTGAAGAAAGGGTTGTTGCGCCGCACCGCCGGCTATGTCCGGGCGGTGGACGACGTCAGCTTTGCCATCGCCCGCGGCGAAACCCTGGGTCTGGTCGGCGAGTCGGGATGCGGAAAATCAACGGTCGCGCGCACCCTGATGCGGCTGATCGAGCCGACCGCGGGTTCAATCAAAATCAATGGCCAGGATGTCACCCGCCTCGGCAAGCGGGCGTTGCGCCCGCATCGCCGGCAGATGCAGATCATTTTCCAGGACCCGTTTTCGTCGCTCAACCCGCGCATGACGGCGGGCGACATTGTCGGCGAGCCGCTCAAAATCCACGGCTTGACACAAAGCCGCGCGCGTCACGAGCGGGTCGCCGAGTTGTTCGAGCAGGTCGGGCTGCGCGCGCAGCAAATCAACAGCTTTCCCCACCAATTTTCGGGCGGACAGCGGCAGCGCATCTGTATCGCCCGCGCGCTCGCCTTGAGCCCGCAACTGATCGTCGCCGACGAGCCGGTCTCCGCTCTCGACGTCTCGATCCAGGCGCAGGTCATCAACCTGATGATGGACCTGCAACGGCAAAAGCAGCTTTCTTATCTGTTCATCGCGCACGATCTCGCGGTGGTCGAGCACATCAGCCACCGCGTCGCGGTCATGTATCTCGGGCGCATCGTCGAATACGCCGACAAGGCCACCCTGTTCACCGATCCGCGCCACCCCTATACCGAGGCGCTGCTGGCCGCGGTCCCGGTCCCCAACCCGCGGATCGCGCGCAAAAAGCTGTTGTTGCCGGGCGATGTTCCGAGCCCGGTCAACCCGCCGCCGGGCTGCTCGTTCCACACCCGCTGCCCTTACGCCGAGGCCCGGTGCCGCATCGAGCGTCCGCTGCTGCGCGAGGTGGCACCGGGCCACCACGTCGCCTGTCATCTGCGCTAAGCGACCGCTTTGGCGCGGGGTTGGCGCCGGCGACCCGGCACCGCGCCGGTCGCTTCTCAATCGGGCTCCTCGTCGAGGGCGCTTTCGTGCCAGTGGCGCAACGCCAGCCGCGCGGCAAAATCAATCACGAGATAGATCGCGATCCCGGAAAGCGACAACAGCAGCAGGGCGGCAAACAGCCGTGGTATCGCCAGCCGGTAGCCGGCCTCGAGAATGCGGAAGGCAAGGCCGGTTTCGGTGCCGCCGGTGCCGGCCACAAATTCGGCGACGACGGCGCCGATCAGCGCCAGCCCGCCGCTGATCCTGAGGCCGGCGAGAAAATACGGCAGCGCGGTCGGCAATTTCAGATAAAGCAAAGTCTGGGTCGGGCTCGCGCGATAAAGCCGGAACAGCGCCAATAGATTGCGATCGGCGCTGTTGAGGCCGATTGTCGTGTTCGCCACGATCGGAAAGAACGCGACAATCCATGCACAGACCAGCAGCGCCAAGAAAGGCTGCTGGACCCAGATAATAATCAGGGGCGCGATCGCGACAATCGGCGTGACCTGCAAAATGACCGCGTAGGGGAATAGACAGAGCGCCAAGACCCGCGACAATGAAAATAAAAACGCGAGGGCGCCGCCGAGAATTGCGGCCGCGGCGAGCGCGGCAAAGGTGACGCGCAACGTGACCAGCAGTGACAGCAGCAGGCTCGGCCCGTCGCTGCGCAGCGCCGCGGCGATCGCGATCGGTCCCGGCAGGATATAGGGCGGCACGTGCTCGATCACGACGGCGGCCTGCCACAGCCCGAGCAGCATCGCCCCGACAAAGATCGGCGCCGCCACCCGCAACCACCCGCCCCGTCCCCTCACAGCCGCACCTCCATCGCCCGGCCGAGATGGGCCGAGACGGTCCGGCAAAATGCGGCATAGCCGGCGGAGGTGCGCAATTCGCGCTCTCGCGGGTGGGGCAGGTCGATGGCGAGATCGGCGACGATCCGCGCCGGCCGAGCCGACATGACCGCAACGCGGGTCGATAAAAACACCGACTCGAACACGCTGTGCGTCACAAACACGACCGTCGCCCGTCGCGCCGCCCACAATTGCAGCAAATCGTCATTGAGCCCCATGCGCGTGATCTCGTCGAGGGCGGCAAAGGGCTCGTCCATCAGCAGCAGGTCCGGCCCGGTCACCAGGGCGCGCGCGATCGAGACCCGCATCCGCATCCCCACGGATAATTGTCGCGGATAGGCGTGCTCGAACCCGGCGAGCCCGACCGCGTGCAATTCCGCCGCCGCGCGCTCGCGTTCGGCGGGTCCGATCCGCCCGGCCAAGCGCAACGGCAGCAGGACATTGCCCAACACCGTGCTCCACGGCATCAGGGTCGGGTCTTGAAAGACAAAGCCGATCCGTCCCGCCGCCTCTTCGCCCGGCCTGCCGCTGTTGCCGAGGCGCAGGCTTCGTTCGCCGAGCGTCGGTTGGCTCAGTCCGGCGATAATCCGCAGCAATGTCGACTTGCCGCAGCCGGAAGGACCGAGCAGGCTGACAAATTCGCCGCGATGAATGTCGAGATCGATCGCCTCAAGCGCGGTCACACCGGTGCGGAAGCGTTTATGGATCCCGCGCAAAGAAATAATTGCTTCGCCGGCCAAGTCCGACACGATCATCCGCAGCGGCAGCAGGATACCATCGCGACGCCCTGGTCCATCAATCGCGCGCCGCGCTGTTATAAGATTGCGCCTGGCCCCGCCACCACTGGCGTTCCCGCCGCACGAGGCCCCGCTTGGCGCCACGTCGGAGAGTGGCGCCGCACGCAAGCGGCGACAGCGCATGTGACCCGCCTCTCGTGGCGCAACGAGCAACGATTTTCGCCCAATTTGTCAATTTGTTGTAGATCATTCTGTCAAAATCGGGATCGCATGCGCTTCATTCATGGCTCGTCTTCGGGAACCGACTTTGTTACAAAATGTTAGCGTCGTGTCACTGACTTGACACGAACCACCTATTCCAGTAATGCCTGTTCGGGGCTCGGGGTGTCACGTAAGGATCGCTATGTCGGCGAATATTCGTTGTCGCTATGCTAAGTTGGAGCTGTTGCCGCGGTCGGTGCCGGCAAGAATAGCCGCATTTCTCGATGGCACGACCAATGGCGAAGAGCTGTTCCGTGCTCTCTATGACCACGTGCTCAACGAGCCGGTTCCGCAGTCGATGCGGTCAATCCTGCAAGACACCGAGAGAAACGCCGGATAACGACACGAGCTTGGCACCGTCGGTTCGGCACCCGGCTGCCGCAACCCGGGCGGGGTCACCATTCGAACCGTTGCCGGTAATCGAATTCGCTGCACCGATCGGCGTCGCTTCGCCCCACCGAGGCGGCCACAAGATCTTTCGTTTGGAGCACCCGGTCGCGATCGCCTGATGCCGGCCGCGCCAGGCCGCGACGCCTTGCCAGCCCATTTCGTGCGATTGGCGTGCCGGTCACCGGCGCGTCAGCATCGGTCCGAGATCACGCCCGCCAAAAATGTGGATGTGGAAATGCGGCACCTCCTGACGCGCCGCCACCCCATGATTGGCGAGAATACGGTAGCCGTCATCGACCACCCCTTCGGCCCGGGCGACATGGCCGATCGCGCGCATCAACGAGACGATCTCGGCCTCGCTCGCATTTTGCGAAAAATCGTCGACCGACACGTATTCGCCCTTGGGGATCACCAGGATATGGGTCGGCGCCAACGGGTTGATGTCGCGGAAGGCGAGTGTATGTTCGTCTTCATAGACCTTGCTGCACGGCAGCTCGCCACGCAGGATGCGGGCAAAGACATTGTTGCGATCGTAGGCCACCGTCATCGTCCTCCGGCAATCTCGGATTACAGGTTTGCCCGGCCGCGCTTTTCTGCGAGCCCGGAAATGCCCTCCCGGCGGGCGAGTTCGCCGGCGACATCGGCCGGCGACACCCCGGTCTCCGCCCACAGCACGAGAAGGTGGTACAACAGATCGGCGCTCTCGCCGACCAGCCTCATGCGGTCGCCGCGTACCCCCTCGATCACCGCCTCGATCGCCTCTTCCCCTAGTTTTTGCGCGATTTTCTCGCGACCGCGGGAAAACAATCGAGCCGTATAGGACGCCGCCGGATCGGCATCGCGGCGCTCATTGATGACCTGCCAAAGTCGCGCCAGCGCGTCGCTCAACTCGTTTGTCACCGGTTACTCCCGCACCGCGATGCCGGCGGCGGCGAGGTGGCGTTTGGCCTCGCCGATGCGCCATGTCCCGAAGTGAAAAATCGACGCGGCGAGCACCGCGGTTGCGTGCCCGTCGCGGATCCCCTCGACCAGATGGTCGAGCGTCCCGACCCCGCCCGAGGCGATGACCGGGACCCGCACCGCGTCGGCGACGGCGCGGGTCAGCGCGATGTCGAAACCCGCTTTGGTGCCGTCGCGATCCATCGAGGTCAGCAAAATTTCGCCGGCGCCATAATCGGCAAGGCGGCGCGCCCAATCGATGGCGTCGATCCCGGTCGCCCGCCGGCCGCCATGGGTGAACACCTCCCAGCGGCGGATCCCGACGGCTTTGGCGTCGATCGCGGCAACAATGCACTGGCTGCCGAATTTGCGCGCGGCTTCGCGCACGAATTCGGGGCGCGCCACGGCGGCGGTGTTGATCGACACCTTGTCGGCGCCGGCGAGCAACAGCTGGCGGACATCCTCGACCGTGCGCACCCCGCCGCCGACGGTCAGCGGCATAAAGCATTCCTCGGCGGTGCGGCGAACGACGTCATAGAGCGTGTCGCGGCCCTCGGCGCTGGCAGTGATATCGAGAAAGCACAGTTCGTCCGCACCCTCGCGGTCGTAAAAACGCGCCTGCGCCACCGGATCGCCGGCATCGACCAGATCGACAAAATTGACGCCCTTGACGACGCGCCCGTCCTTGACGTCGAGACACGGGATGACTCGCATCTTCAGCATGGCGAGCCTGCTGCGGCGAGCCGCAGGGCGGCGCCGGCGTCAAGGCGGCCATCATAAAGAGCGCGCCCGCAGATCACCCCGGCGATGCCATCGGCTTCGTGGGCTTTGAGCGCCGCGATGTCGGCGAGCGAGGCCACCCCGCCCGAAGCGATAACCGGCAGGCGAAGCTGGCGCGCCAGGGCGGCGATCGCCGCGGCATCGACGCCGGTCAGCGCCCCGTCGCGGGCGATATCGGTGTAGATCATCGTCGCCACGCCGCAATCCTCGAACCGGCGCGCCAGTTCGACAACACCGATCGCGGCGGTTGCGGTCCAGCCGGCGACCGCAACCCGGCCATGGCGGGCATCGACCGCTACCGCGATCCGCCCGGGATGGTCGGCGGCGGCGCCGCGCACCAATTCGGGATCGTGCAGGGCCGCGGTCCCAAGCACAACCCGATCGATCCCGAGCGCCAACCAATGCTCGATCGCGGCGCGGTCGCGGATGCCGCCGCCCAGCTGGATATGAAGCCTGACCGCGCTGCGGACCGCCGCCACCGCCGCGCCGTTGACCGATCGCCCGGCAAAAGCGCCATTCAGATCGACAAGATGCAGCCATTCAAAACCGTCAGCCGCAAAACGGCGCGCCTGGGCCGCGGGGTCAGGGTTGAACACGGTGGCGCTGGCCATTTCACCGCGCAGCAGCCGCACGCATTGGCCGTCCTTGAGGTCAATCGCCGGGTACAGGATCACGGCGCGGCCGGCTCGTCATCGAGCAGCTTGTAATAATAGTGGCCCGGCACAATGCGGTTGTCGACGCGGGCATAAACCGGATGCGTGCCCCAGCGGCGATAGCCCAGGCTTTCGTAAAGGCCGATCGCCGCCTTTTGGGTGTCGCGCAGATCGAGGTTCAGCACCGCCAGTCCCAGCTCACGGGCCAGCCGCTCGATTTCACGGACGATGCCGCGGCCAAGCCCATGGCCGCGCGCCCAGGGCGCGACAAAGGTGCCGGTCAAGGTGCCGGCAAAGGCCTGCGCCTCGTTGTTGCGCGGCGCCCGGCTCAGCTGCGCCGAGCCGGCAATAACGCCGTCGAGCCGACCCACTACGAGACGCCGCTCCGGGACCAGCAGCACCCCTTTCCAATAATTCTCGAGGACCTGCCGCGGCGGCGGCTTCAGCCAGCCGAACCCGCCCCCTTCGACAATCGCGCTCTCGGTCGCCTCGCACAAATC
>JAJPIH010000317.1 GCA_021324875.1 Alphaproteobacteria bacterium | reverse complement strand
GCTCGCCACCGAGCACCCTTACGAGGCGTGGTTGCAGGCCACCCAGTTCAAGCTCGCCGATCTGCCGGAACCGCCGGCGCCGACGGCCCATCCGGGCGGCGGCGCGGTGCGGCGCAACGATCCCGAGGCGCATCTCAATCTGCAGCAGGCGTTCGGCTATACCCTCGAAGACATCCAGTTCTTTCTCGAACCGATGGCGCGCGAGGCCGACGACCCGGTCGGCTCGATGGGAACCGACACGCCGATCGCGGCTTTGTCGAACAAGCCCAAGCTGCTCTACAACTATTTCAAGCAGAATTTCGCCCAAGTCACCAACCCGCCGATCGACCCGATCCGCGAAGAGCTCGTCATGTCGCTGGTGTCGATGATCGGGCCGCGGCCAAATCTGCTCGGCCATGAAGCCGGCACCCATTACCGGCTGGAAGTGGCGCAGCCGATCCTGACCGACAACGACCTCGCCAAGATCCACGCGATCGAGCAGCTGGTGCCGGCCTTCCGCACCGACACGCTCGACGCCACATGGCCCGCGAGCGAAGGCGCCGACGGCCTCGAACCGGCGCTCGATCGTCTGTGCCGCGAAGCCACCGCGGCAGTCGAGGCCGGCCACAACATCCTGATCCTGTCCGACCGCGCGACCTCGGCCGAGCGGGTGCCGATCCCGGCGCTGCTCGCCACCTCGGCGGTCCATCACCACCTGATCCGCCAGGGGTTGCGGACCTTGACCGGGATCGTCGTCGAAACCGGCGAGGCGCGCGAGGTGCACCATTTCTGCGCGCTGGCCGGCTATGGCGCCGAGGCGATCAACCCCTATCTCGCTTTTGCCACACTCGAACAGGTGCGGATCGAAAACGATCTGCCGCTCAGCGCCGATGCCGTGCAGAAGAATTACCTCAAGGCGGTCGGCAAAGGCATCCTGAAGGTCATGTCCAAAATGGGCATTTCGACCTATCAGTCTTATTGCGGCGCCCAAATCTTTGACGCGGTTGGGCTCGCCAGCGACTTTGTCGACAAGTTCTTTACCGGCACCGCGACCACGATCGAAGGGGTCGGGTTGCGCGAGATCGCGCTCGAGGCGGTCGAGCGCCATCGCCGCGCTTATGGCGATGATCCGCTCTATCACGAACTGCTCGACGCCGGCGGCGATTACGCGTTCCGGCTGCGCGGCAGACCACGCCTGGACACCGCAATCGGTGGCCAAATTGCAGCACGCGGTGCGCGGCAACTCGCGCGATGAATACCGTGCCTTTGCCGCCTTGATCAACGATCAAAGCGAGCGGTTGTTGACGATCCGCGGGCTGATGCGCCTCAAGCCGGCGGCGGCGCCGGTGCCGCTCGACGAGGTTGAGCCGGCGAGCGCGATCGTCAGAAGGTTTGCCACCGGGGCGATGAGCTTCGGCTCGATCAGCCGCGAAGCGCATACGACCTTGGCGATCGCGATGAACCGCATCGGCGGCAAGTCGAACACCGGCGAAGGCGGCGAGGAAGCAAGCCGCTTCAAACCCCTCGACAACGGGGATTCGATGCGCTCGGCGATCAAGCAGGTCGCCTCCGGGCGGTTTGGAGTGACCACCGAATACCTCGTCAATGCCGACGATCTACAAATCAAAATGGCGCAGGGCGCCAAGCCGGGCGAGGGCGGGCAATTACCCGGCCGCAAGGTCGACAAGAACATCGCCCGGGTGCGTTATTCGACCCCGGGGGTGGGGCTGATTTCTCCGCCGCCGCACCACGACATCTATTCGATCGAGGATCTGGCGCAGCTGATCCACGATCTGAAAAACGTCAACCCGCGGGCGCGGATCTCGGTCAAGCTGGTTTCCGAGGTCGGGGTCGGGACAGTGGCGGCCGGCGTCTCCAAGGCGCGCGCCGATAATGTCACGATCGCCGGTTTCGAGGGCGGGACCGGGGCGAGCCCGTTGACCTCGCTGACCCATGCCGGCTCGCCGTGGGAAATCGGCCTTGCCGAGACCCAGCAGACGCTGGTGCTGAACGGGCTCAGAGGCCGGATCGCAGTCCAGGTCGACGGCGGCTTGCGCACCGGCCGCGACGTCGTGATCGGGGCGCTGCTCGGCGCCGACGAGTTCGGGTTCGCCACCGCGCCGTTGATCGCCGCCGGCTGTGTGATGATGCGCAAATGCCATCTCAACACCTGCCCGGTGGGAATTGCCACCCAGGACCCGGTGCTGCGCGCCCGCTTCACCGGTCAGCCTGAGCATGTGATCAACTATTTCTTCTTTGTCGCCGAGGAAGTGCGCGAATTGATGGCCGAACTCGGCTTCCGCAAATTCGACGACATGATTGGGCGCGTCGACCGGCTCGACATGGTCGAGGCCATCGAACATTGGAAGGCCAAAGGCATCGATTTGTCGCGCCTGTTGCATTCGGTGCCGCCCAAGCCGGGGGTGGCGATTTATAATTGCGAGCGGCAGGAGCACCACCTCGACCGGGCCATGGACCACGAGCTGATCGCCGCGGCGCGGCCGGCGCTTGATGCCCGCGAACCGGTCCGCCTCGAGCGGCCGATCCGCAATGTCCATCGCACCGTCGGCGCGATGCTGTCGGGCGAGGTCGCCCGTCGTTACGGCCATGCCGGGCTGCCGCAAGACACGATATGGATCACCTTTAACGGCAATGCCGGGCAGAGCTTTGGCGCCTTTCTCGCGCGCGGCATCACGCTCGAATTGTTCGGCGACGCCAATGATTATGTCGGAAAAGGGCTTTCCGGCGGCCGGCTGATCGTCCGCCAACCGCCGGCCGCACGGCGTGAGCCGACCGAAAACATCATTATCGGCAACACCGTGCTTTACGGGGCAATTGCCGGCGAGGCCTATTTTGAGGGGGTTGCGGGCGAGCGCTTTGCGGTGCGCAATTCGGGCGCCGTTGCGGTCGTCGAAGGCACCGGCGACCACGGCTGCGAATACATGACGGGCGGGGTGGTTGTCGTGATCGGCGCCACCGGGCGCAATTTTGCCGCGGGGATGTCGGGCGGCATTGCTTATGTCTGGGACCCGGACCGGGAGTTCCAAAGCCTGTGCAACCTGGCCGGGGTCGATCTCGAACCGATCGCCCCGCCCGAACCCGGCGAGGCCGAGGACCCGGACCGGCCGCTGCAACGCTCACCCTCGGTCGAGGATGCCGGAATGGGCGATCTGTTGCGGTTCGACGCCGCCCGTTTGCGGATCCTGCTCGAGCGCCATCATCTTCTGACGGGCAGTGCGCGTGCCCGAATGCTGCTCGAAGACTGGGATCGCACGGTCGCCAGCTTTGTCAAGATCATGCCGAAGGACTACCGGCGTGCGCTGCTCGAGCTGAAGAGCGAGCAGGCGGCCGCGCGGATGGCCGCCGCCGAGTGAGGCGGGGCCGCTTGCCGCATTCGCCACCGCTTTTTGGCGCCGCCGCAGGAGAGCCGTAACCGGCGGGCGGCGGCTGATCGACAGGCGCAACGGAGCGGGCCGCGCGGTTTTGCGGCAGCCGATCGACCGCTCGCCGCGGATGGCATTGATGCGGAAGCAAAAATCGGTCACTATCGAGATAGGGCAGGAGTGTTGACCGGATCGGTCGGGACGGTGGGGGTTTAAGAGCATGGGCAGACCAACCGGGTTTCTCGAAATCGAGCGGCGTGACCGCCCCTACGATAAGCCCGAGGCG
>JAJPIH010000065.1 GCA_021324875.1 Alphaproteobacteria bacterium | reverse complement strand
TCCCGGCCGGCTTCTACCGCAACATCTATCACCCGAAGATCACCTGGCAGTACGAAACCGAGCCGCAGCCCGAGCTTGCCGGCCGGCGCCTGCCCTGGCCGCGCGGCGAGGTGCTGGGCGGTTCGAGCTCGATCAACGGCCTCATCTATATCCGCGGCCAGCGCCAGGATTTTGATTTGTGGCGGCAGCTCGGCAATACCGGCTGGTCCTATGAGGACGTGCTTCCCTATTTCCGTCGCGCCGAGGCGCAGGAGCACGGCGCCGACCAACACCACGGCGGCGACGGGCCGTTGCATGTGACCGATCTGCGCGCCGCGCACGAATTGCATGACGCCTTTATCGCCGCCGCGGTCGAGGCGGGCTATCCGCGCAACCGCGATTTCAACGGTCCCGATCAGGAAGGTGTCGGCCCGTTGCAGGTCACGGTGCGCGACCGCCGGCGGTGCAGTGCCGCGGTGGCCTATCTGCACCCGGCGAGCAAGCGGCCCAATCTCAAGGTCGAGCTGCAGGCTCTCGCGTACCGGGTGTTGTTTGACGGAAGGCGGGCGGTCGGGCTCGAATACGCCCAGAACGGTGTTGTTCGTCGGGCCCGCGCGCGGGGCGAGGTGATCCTCGCCGGCGGCGCAATCAATTCGCCGCAATTGCTGCAACTCTCCGGGGTCGGGCCGGGCGCGCTGTTGCAGGGCCTCGGCATCCCCGTCGTGCACGATCTGCCCGGTGTCGGCGAGAACCTGCAGGACCATCTCAATGCCCGCATCGTCTACCGGGTGCGCCGCCCCAACACGCTCAACGAAATCTCGCGCAGCTGGCGCCACCAGGCGCGGGCCGGGTTCGAATGGGTTTTCGCGCGGCGCGGACCGTTGATGATGGGCGCGGCTCCGATCGGGTTGTTTGTCCGCACCCGCCCCGGGCTCGAATCGCCCGATGTCCAATATCAGTTTCTGGCCGGCAGTTTTGTAAAGCCCGGCGAGGCGATGCACGACTTTCCCGGCTGTCAGGCGAGCTGTATCCCCTGCCGGCCGGAGAGCCGCGGCTGGATCCGTATCCGTTCGCCCTATGCCCAGATCCCGCCGGCGATCCAGCCCAATTACCTGTCGACGCAAAACGACAAGGACACGCTGATCGCCGGGCTCAGGATCGCGCGCAAAGTGTTCCAAAGCCCGGCCATGGCGGCGTTGGTCGAGAGCGAATATTTGCCGGGTCCCGGCACCCAGAGCGACGAAGAGTGGCTCGAACATATCCGCCAGACTGCCGGCACCACCTACCATCCGACCTCGACCTGCATGATGGGTCCCGACGAGCGCGCCGTCGTCGACCCTCAATTGCGCGTGCGCGGCCTCGAAGGGCTGCGGGTCGTCGATGCCTCGGTCATGCCGACGGTGGTGTCGGGCAATACCAGCGCGACCGTGATCATGATCGCCGAAAAGGCCAGCGACATGATCCTGGCCGCCGCCCGCGCCGGGGTTCGGACCGGCGTGTCGCCTGCGGCGCAAGCGGCATGACCGGCCGGTAGCGCCATCGGCCGGGCGCCTTTGGGTCGGCTGTCGGCTCGGTTTCGGTCGGTCCTGCACAGTGACAGGCTCCAACGATGGCAAGCGCTTTCAGTGCATTCACCCTCGGCAATCCCGGCGAGATCCCTTCTGTATTGTGGGACCGAGTGCCGACCGCGGAAAAACACTGGCTTAACGGGGTATTGCCTGTGCGTGAAGCAGCAAGGCGGCGCGCAGATTGCGTTGCCCGGGCTGCGGTCGCCAATCGATGCCGATGCGCAGGTCGGCTTGTTGTTTCTCTGCATCGAGCGGACAAAGTTTACCGCCACCGACGACAGTCTGCGCCGGCAGATCTGGATACCCGGCGAGCTGAACTGCCGCTTGCTCGATGTGCTGCTCGAGCGGCCCGTTGACCGCAGCCCTCGCTGCGGATCGGCGCCGCCTCGCCGCATTTTAGGCACTGCGCCGGGTGGGGGCGCCCGCCGCCGGCGGGAGCGCGGTCAGCGCAGGCTGGCGCCGGGGACGGCGCGCACCGGCGAGAGCCGCGCCGGCAGCGCCAGCGCCAAACCGAGACAAATGATCGCGACCAGACTGGCGACCAGATAGACATTGTGCAGGCCGGCGGCGATCGCATCGCTGACCCGGGTCGCCATTTGCGCCCCGAGACCATGGCGGCCGGCCGGCTGCAACAGTCGATCGACGATCTCGCCGGCTTCGGGGATGCGCCGGCTGACGCCGAAATTGAGAATTGCGCCAAACACCGCCGCCCCCACCGAATTGCCGACAATGCGCATGAACATGATCGACGAGGTGGCCGCGCCGCGCGCCCCATAGCCGACGCTCGCCTGGGTCGAGACTAGAAACGACGTATTGCAGAAACCCATGCCGACCCCGATCATCAGCGAGGCGATGATCGCCCAGGCGAGGGCGCTCGCCGGCGACAGCGAGGCCAGCATCACCGCACCGACGATCAGCGACACGCCCCCGACCGTCGCGGCCCGGCGATAGGAGGTGCGGATCATCAGCCGCCCGGCGGCAAGGCTGGCGAAAGTCCAGCTCACCGAGGCCGCGCCCAGCGCGAACCCGGCCTCGGTCGGACCGCGCCCCATCGCACCCTCGACATAGAGCGGCAGAAACCCGTTGATCGACATCATCACGATGCCGGCCGTGAGACCGCTAAGACTGCCGACCGCGATAACCCGGTGCCGCCACAATCGCAGCGGCAACACCGGCTCGGCCACACCGCGCTCATGCGCCGCCAGCACCATCAGCATAACGATCCCGACCGCGGCGAAGACCGCGATCGTCGGCCAGGCGGCGCGGTTGCCGAATTCCACCAGGGCCAGCATCAGGCTGCCGGCGCCGAGCACCATCAGGGCCGAGCCCAGATAATCGATGCGGTGGCGGCGCGGGGCTCGTCGCTCGTGGAAAAACAGCCCGAACATGACAAAGGTCACCGCCCCGATCGGCAGGTTGATCCAGAACACCAGCGACCAGGTGACGTGCTGGACGAGAAAGGCGCCGAGCATCGGCCCGATGATGGCCGCGACGCCGAACACGCCGGAGATGTAACCTTGAACGCGGGCGCGCTCCTCGGGCTCGTAGATGTCGCCGATGATCGTCGTCGCGATCGGCTGAATGGCGCCGGCGCCGGCGCCCTGAAGCGCCCGGAACAGGATCAGCGGCACCATGGCCCAGGCCAACCCGCACAAGATCGAGGCGACCAGAAACACGCTGGTGCCGGCGTAAAAGACGCGCTTGCGACCGTAAAGGTCGGCGAGGCGGCCGTAAATCGGGATCGCGACCGCCTGGGTTAAAAGGTAGGCGGCAAAAGCCCAGCTGAACAGGCGAAACCCGCCGAGCGCGGCGACGATCGAGGGCATCGCCGTGGCGACAATCGTGCTTTCCATCGCCGCCATAAAGGTCGCCATCATGACCGCCATCAACACCAGCCGGCGCGAGCGCCGCGCCAATGGCGGCGCCTCTCCCCGGACATCGGCGGTTGCGGTCTGGTCGGCCAATTCCCCCTCCGCATTTACCGGGTCGTCTGCGCTCTGTAACGAAGGCGAGCGGCGTCCAGCAACCGGGCAGAATGCGGGGCACCAATGCACAGAAATCGGGCACATGGGCAAGCCCGCAAGAGGCTTGAGGCGAGGGCAGGTTAATTGCAACGCCTCGGCCTTGCCGGGAAGCGGTTGCGTCGGCCGGGCTTCTGCGCGAACCTCGGGCGACCCGGAACAACGCGATGGAGAGCGCCTTTGACGCCCCGCCCGCCTGCCGAAATCGGCATGAGCCTCGACGAGGTCGATACGCCGGCCCTGATCATCGATCTCGACGCATTTGAGCGCAATCTCCAGCGCTTGCCGGAACGCATTGCCGGCCGCGGCGTGCGCCTGCGGCCCCACGCCAAGACCCACAAATGCCCGGTCATCGCGCTCCAGCAGATCGCGCGCGGCGCGGTCGGGGTGTGTGTGCAGAAGGTTGGCGAAGCCGAAGCGATGGTTCATGGCGGCGTCGCCGATGTGCTTGTCACCAACGAGATTGTCGGCCGCCAGAAATTGCGGCGGCTTATGGCGTTGGCGCATCTGGCGCGGCTCGGGGTGTGCGCCGACGATGCCGGCCAGATCGACGCGCTGGCTGCGGCCGCCGCCGAGGCCGGGGTGACGATGCCGGTTTATGTCGAAGTCAATATGGGCGGCAACCGTTGCGGTGTCGAACCGGGCGCGCCGGCGCTTGCCCTCGCCCGCCAGGTGGCCGACAGCCCGCATCTCGCCTTTGCCGGATTGCAGGCCTATCACGGTTCGGCCCAGCACCTGCGCGGCTGGGAAGAGCGGCGGGCGGCGATCGCCGAGGCCATCGCCAAGGCCGGCTCGACCCGCGAACTGATCGAGCGCGACGGGATTTCCTGCCCGGTTGTGACCGGCGCCGGCACCGGCAGTTTCGAGTTAGAAGCGGCAAGCGGTGTCTATACCGAATTGCAGTGCGGTTCGTACATCTTCATGGATGCCGATTACGGGCGCAATCTCGATCCCGACGGTGCGCCGACCCGCGCCTTTGAGCCGAGCCTGTTCGTGTGGGCGACGGTGATGAGCCGACCCACGACAGAACGTGCGATTGTCGACGCCGGCTTGAAGGCTCTGGCGTTCGATTCAGGTCCGCCCGTGGTCTGGGACGAGCCGGCCGCGACCTATGAGCGGGCCTCCGACGAGCACGGCCGGCTGGCGGTAACCGGCGCCACCAACCGTCTGTTCATCGGCGACAAGATCCGGCTGGTGCCGGGCCATTGCGACCCGACCGTCAATCTCTACGATTGGTATGTCGGCATTCGCGGCAACCGGGTCGAGGCGATCTGGCCGATCACCGCCCGCGGCGCCGGGTATTGACGCAACGATCGGCCTGGCGCCGGCGAACATGCCGGCGGAAAAACGCTGGTTTCGGGCCGCGCCGCCGCGACCGCGGGCGGTGCCGGCGCCGCGGCCGCGACCGGCGGTGCGGAGCGCGCCCCCCGCGAGTGCCGCCCGACTGCGACTAGCCGGCCGCGATCCAGTCGACGACGCGCTCGCCGATCATGATCACCGTCGCATGGGCGCCGCCCGAGCGCGGAATGCGCGGCATCACCGAGGCGTCGGCCACCCACAACCCCTCGATGCCCTTGACCCGGCAATACTAGTCGACGACCGCCATCGGATCGTCGGCGGTGCCCATCTTGCAGGTTCCGGACACGTGCCGGGCGGTGCCGACGGTCTGGCGGATCCACAGATCGAGCGCATGGTCATCGGCCAAGACGTCGTCATCCGGCTGGATGCGAAACTCGGCCACATCCCGGTAGGCCTCCGATTCGAGGAGCCTGGCCGCCATGCGCAGACCCTCGCGAACGCGCCGAATGTCGTTCGGGTGCTGCAAGTAGCAATAGTTGAATTTGGGCTGCACGCCGGGGTCGGCGGAAGCAAGCCTGACCCAGCCGGTGCCGTCGGGGAGGCCGAGCGTGCACGAAATTCGCGCGGCTCGCTCCGGCGGCACATCGCCGGTCAAATATTTGGTGCGCACCCCCGGCACATGCTCGGTTCGCTCGTCGACGACGGTGCTGCTTCTGAGCACCATGTCGTTGACATAGCTCGACCCCGGGGCGGTGTAGTGCAAGGCGAAATGGGCGGCGTCGCGATGCGTCTCGAGCGAGACCCCGTCCTTGACCTTGAAGGTCAATTGCGCGCTCAGATGGTTCATCAGGTTGCTGCCGACGCCCGGCAGGTCGCGCACCACCGGGATGCCGAATTGCCGCAGATGGTCGGCCGGCCCGATGCCCGACAACATCAGCAATTGCGGGGAACGGATCGCGCCGGAACTCAAGACGACGCGGCCGGCTTCGATCTGGAACGCCTGACCGCCGCTCTCCGCTTCGACGCCGATCGCCTTGTGGTCCTTGATCAGGATCTTGCGGACAAACACGCCGCCGCGCACGGTCAGGTTCAGATAATGGCGAACCGGGTTGAGGTAGGCCATCGCCGTGCTGACCCGCACCCCGTCGATATTGTTCGACGGGGTAATGCCGAGGCCGCCGGGATTGAGCCCGTTCTTGTCGTTGGTCGTGCCAAACCCGGCGTCCAGGCAGGCGCGGTGGAAGGCCTGCTGGATGGCCGGCAAGGGACCGGTTTGCCGACGCCGGATCGGCATCGGTCCGTCGCTGCCATGGCAATAATTGTCGTGGATGTCGAGGTCGCGCTCTGATTTGCGAAAGAACGGCACGATCTTTTCGTAAGACCATTGGTCGTTGCCGAGCGCGGCCCACGAGTCGAAATCTTGCGGAAAACCGCGCTGCATTGCCTGGCCGTTGATCGACGAGCCGCCGCCGATCACCTTGCCCTGCGCGACATGGATCTCGCCCTGCTCCTCGGTGATCGTGCCGCGCAATGCCCAGTTATGCTTGGAATTCTGGGCCTCGGCAAATCGGGTGTGGCCGTATTTGACGTCGTCGGGAACAAGATCGGGATCGGGATAGTCTGGCCCGGCCTCGAGCAGCAGGACCGAGCGGCGCCCGTCTTAGGCCAATCGTCTGGCCAGCACGCATCCGGCCGCCCCGCCGCCGACGATCACGACGTCGTATTTCATGCGTCCTCCTTTTCCGGCCCCACCCGGATTTCTTATGTTGGCGAAAACATCGTCCTCCAGTTGCACGGGCCGGACAAACCCGATCGCGCGGGGGCAGGGTTGCCGCAGTGAGGGGGCTCGCTCGGGATTTGCGGCGCAGGGTCACGCGCGCTGCTGCAGCGGGGCGGCGAATTTGTGACGCCCGGGCTCAATGCTTTCCGAGATGCTTCACGCCCGCGGCCGGCGCATTGCCCGACTGTGCAGAGAACGCTTTTTCCCGCCGCGACGACGGCCGCAGCGGCGCTTGCGGCGCGATCGGCGGCGCCGCGCTCTCAGGCGGCGGTAGGCGACAGCGCCGTCGCGGCCCCGGTGCGGGGACCGCACAATGCGAGCAGCCCGGTCGCCGCCGCGGCAATCAGCGCGAACAGGCAGGCGCTCAAAAAGATGTGCAGCGGCGCCACCCCGTGCGCCAATAAAAAGCCGCCGAGCGCCGGCGCGGCGATGCCGCCCAGGCGACCGATGCCGAGCGCCCAGCCAAGCCCGCTGGTGCGCATTCGCGCCGGGTAAAGCTTGCCGCAAGCGGCGTTGGCGCCGGTCTGGCTGCCGATGATCGTCAGGCCCGACAAGAAGATCACGATCACCAAGGCGAGATAAGGCAGCGCCGCCAGCGCGATCAAGCCGATGACCAGGATGCCGGCGGCGTAATTGACGGCCAACGACCGCTCGGGACCAAAACGGTCTATCAGAAAACCGAGATAGAGGACCGCACAGATTCCGCCCAGTTCACGAAAGCTCGACGCCCGCGCCGCCGCCGCCGGCGTCATCCCGGTCAGGTGCAGCACCTCCGGCATCCAGTAGACAAACAAGAACAGGTTCATCAGGCTGCAAAAGAAGATGATCCACATCAGCACGGTCTGCAGCGCGTAGCCCTTGCTGAACAACAGCGCGACCGGGTTGCCGCCCGCGATGTCGAGCCCGGCCAGCGCTTCCTGCCCCGGCGAAATGCCCAGGCGGCGCAGCAATGCCTCTTCGCGCGGTGTCAGGGTCGGCTTGCGGGCGAGAAAGCGCGGCGATTCGGGAAGCCACAATGCGACGACCGCCACCAGCGCCAACGGGATCACCCCGCCGATCAAGAAGATGCTCCGCCAACCGAGGGTGGGGAGCAGCAGCCCGGCCGCCTGCGCGCACAAAAAGCCGCCGATCGGCGCGCCGGTAAAGCTCAGCATGATCATCAAGGCGCGATGCCGCTGCGGCGCGTAGTCTCCGGTCAGGGTCGCGGCGCCGGGAAAGCCGCCGCCAATGCCGAGCCCGGTCAGGAAGCGGCAGACGGTCAGCATCGCCACCGTGGTCGCGAAGACGGTCGCCAGCGAGGCCAGGCCGAACAACAGAAGCGCGAGGATTAACAAGGGCTTGCGTCCCCAGCGGTCGCCGATCGGTCCGGCCGACAAGGCGCCCGCCAGGATGCCGATGCTCGACCACAAAAACGCGCCGGTAAAGGCCGGGCCCGGCAGGTGCCAGAGATGGGTGAGTTGCGGAACCGATACGCCGATCGAGTTGACGTCCCAGGCATCGAGCATCTGGATCAATGTGCAGATCGCGACGACGCGCATTTGCAGGCCGCCGATCTGCTGGTTTTCGAGCGCCGCCTCGGTCGTTGATACAGTCGATTGCGCCATCTTGCGTCTTTCCCTGATCCTGCCGCCCCGCCGATACCGGGCGGTCCTGTCCATGGAGTTTCTGGGTTGTGGTTATCGTGTTGCGGCGGCGTCAAATCCGACTGGCCGCCGTCGGGGCGGAGTGATCCGCCGCAACCGCCCGCCGTCTGCCAAGCGCCAACAGCGCCGTCGCCAGCGCCGCCACGGCGGCGAAAAAGCAGGCGCTGAGAAACACATGCCGCGGCTCGAGGCCGCGCGCCAGCAGAAAGCCGCCCAGCGGTGCGGCGGCAATCCCACCCAGGCGGCCGATGCCGAGCGCCCAGCCGATCCCGCTTGTCCGCATGCGCGCCGGGTAGAGCGCGCCGGCGGTGGCGTTGGCGCCGGTCTGGCTGCCGGTTGTCGTCGTACCCGCGAAAAAAACCATCGCGAGCAGCAGCGCATAGGGCATTGCGACCAGCGCGATCAGGGCGATGAACACGATCCCGGCGGCAAAATGCAGCGCCAGCGCGCGCTCGGGGCCGAAGCGGTCGATCAGGAAGCCGAGATAGAGCACCGCCGCAATGGCGCCCAGCGCATGCAGGCTGGTTGCAAACACCGCCTCGGGCGGGGTCAGGCCGGTCAGATGCAGTATCTCGGGCAGCCAGAAAACAAACAGGTACAAGTTGATCAGACTGCAGAAGAAAATCACCCACAGCAGCACCGTCTGCAGCGCGTAACCTTCGCCAAACAGCATTCGGATCGGGTTGCCGTGGGCAAGGTCGACGAGATGGGGTGCGCTCTGCCCCGGGGTGATGCCGAGCTGCGCGAGCAGCGCCTGCTGGCCGGCCGCCAATTGCGGGCGGGCCACAAGAAAGCGCGGCGACTCGGGGAGCCACAGCGCGGTGACCACCAGCAATACCAGCGGAAAGGCCCCGCCGATCAGAAAAATCACCGGCCAGGCAAATCCCAGATGCAACATCCACGCGACCAGCTGACCCCCGAGAAAGCCCCCAAGCGGGGCGCCGGTAAACGTCACCATGATCAGCGTCGCGCGCAGCCGCTGTGGGGTATAGTCGCCGGTCAGCGCGGTCGTCCCGGTGAACCCGCCGGCAATCCCCAGCCCGGTGAAAAACCGCAGCCCCGCCAGCACCGCGAGCGAGGGGGCAAAGGCGCTGGCCAGCGAGGCCAAGCCGAAGATGGCGATGCTCATCAGCAGCAGCGGCTTGCGGCCCAAGCGGTCCCCGATCGGCCCGGAGGCCAGCGCCCCGGCCATGACCCCCAGGTTCGACCATAAAAACGCAAGCGCGAAGGCCGGCGGCGCGACGTGCCAGGCATGGGTCAGCGACGGCACCGCCCAGCCAATCGAGCCGACGTCGTAGCCGTCGCACATCTGGATCAGGGTGCAGATGGCCGCGACGCGGATCTGCAATCCTCCGAGCGGCTGGTTTTCGAGCGCCAGTTCCGTGGCAGACAAGGACGCCCCTGCCATCTTTTCCTCCCGACGTTTTTCTCCCTGGCTTTGCCGTGTTGCATTTTCTGCGCCGCTGCGCAAGCCTCGCGGAGCTGCTTTGGAACGGGTTCTTGCGATGAGGACGGGAGCGGAATACCGCGCCGCGCTCAAGGACGGCCGGCGGGTCTGGGTGATGGGCGAAGGCTGGGTCGAGGATGTGACGACCCACCCGGCGACCCGCGCGATGGTCGAGGAATATGCCCGCTGGTACGACCGCCATCTCGATCCGGCGTGGAGCGGGCTGCTGCTGTCGCCCCATCGCGCTTGCGGCGAACCGGTGGCGTGGGCCTATATCGCGCCCGAATCAAGCGAGGATCTGGTCGGCATGGGCCGGTCATTCGCCAAGACCACGTTTCTTGGCGCCGGCAACATCACCCACACGCCGGCCTATGGCAATCTGATTGCGCTGGGCGTGCTGACCGCGGCGCAATCGGGCGACGCCCCGCCCGCCCAGATTACCGCCGCCGAACGCTACCGTGACCAGATCGCGCATACCGGCCGCTTTTTGACCTATTGCGGCGGCGCGCCGATCATCGGCCAGCGCCTCAACCCCGACCCCGCCGACCGGGTCGCGTTCAAGCTGGTGCGCGAGACCGACGCCGGGATCGTCGTCAGGGGTCGGCTGGGCATGCATACAAGCCCGGCTTACGCCGAAGACGTCTATGTCGGCGCCTTGTCGCGGATGGAGGTTCAGGGCCGGGCGGCGAGCTTTATTGTCGCGGTGGACGCGCCCGGGGTGACGGTGCTGTGCCGCAAACGGGCGACGCGCGACCCGAACCCGTTTGTCGCGCCGCTGTCG
>JAJPIH010000157.1 GCA_021324875.1 Alphaproteobacteria bacterium | reverse complement strand
CCGGCCATTCGATCACCCGCCAGGTGCTTGGGTCGAGCATGGTCTTCAAGGGCACCGGCCAACAGGCCGCCAGCATCCGCGTCGACGCCGGCGCCTCGCATGGTGCTGCCGATGGCGGCAGTCTCCCATTAACCCCTTATGTCCCATTTTGGGCGCGAAGCTAGCACAAAGACGGTCGTTCGACGAGCGACAAGCGAATGGCGCGGCCGTAGCGCCAGGAGGCAAAGATTTTCTCGAGCCGCTCGCTGCGCCAAAATCGGCAGCGTGAAGCGCCGGCGAGAATGGACGTCCCGCCGGTCCCGCCGGCCGCCGCCCTGCCAGCCGCCGATCTGCGCGCCGCCGCCGCTGCCGGCGTGCCGGTGCGCCGCCAGCATGTGCTTCATGTCTTTCCGAGCTTTGGCATCGGCGGGGTGCCTTTGCGAATCGTGCGCCTGATCAACCATTTTGGGCCCGGGTTACGCCATACGGTGGTTGCCCTCGACAATGATTTCCGGGCCGCCGACGGCTTGTCGCCGACCCTCGATGTGCGGCTCTTGCGGTTTGAGCAGCGCCGGTCGGGTTTTGCCCGCCGCGTGAGCGCGATTGGCGGCGAATTGCGCCGGCTGCGGCCTGATCTGATCGTCACCTACAATTGGGGGGCCATCGAATGGGCGGCGGCCAACCGGATTTTCGCCGGACTTTCCCATGTCCATATCGAGGCCGGGTTTAGCCGCCGCGAGGCCGACCGGCAGCTGCGGCGCCGGGTTTTGTTCCGGCGCTGGGCATTGCGCGGCTGCGCGCGGGTGATTGTCCCGTCGCGCACGCTCGAGGATGTGGCGCGCCGGGTGTGGAAACTTCCGGCCGCGCAGGTGATGCTAATCCCCAACGGCGTTGATCTTGACCGTTTTGCCGATCCCGCTCAGGCAAAAGGCGCGGTGGCGCGCGGCCCCGGGGAGATCGTAATCGGAACCGTTGCCCCGTTGCGTCCCGAGGAGAACATCGGCCGCTTGCTGCGGGCCTTTGCCGCGCTCGACCGCACCCTGGCGACCCGGCTGGTGATCGCCGGCGACGGGGAGGAGCGGCCCTATCTCGAGCAACTCGCCGCGCAGCTCGGGATTGGCCAACGCGTGGTCTTCACCGGCCGGGTGGCGCCCGAGACCGTGCTTGGAAGCCTCGACATCTTTGCCATGTCCTCCGACACCGAGCAGATGCCGAACGCGCTGTTGGAGGCGATGGCGGCGAGCCGGCCGGTGGTGTCGGTCGATGTCGGCGATATCGGCGTCATTCTCGGCGCGGCGAGCCGCGAATTTGTCGTTCCCCGCGACGATCCTGCGGCGTTTGTCGCGGCGCTCGACAAACTGGTCCGTGATCCGGCGCGGCGCGAGCGGCTGGGCCGGGAAAATCGACGACGCGTCACCGAATTGCTTGGCCAGGACCGGATGTTCGCCGCCTATTCGGCCATTTTCGGGGTCGAGGCGGTCCCGCCTTCGGGCGCGGCGATGGCGCCGTCATGACGGCGGAGAGCCGGGTGACGATTGCGACATACGGCGCCGTGCCGCGGTGCCGCTGACGTGATCCAGCTGGTTGTCGGGCGTGCGCCGCCGCGGCTGCCGGTGATCGCAGAGCGCTGCATCGCCGACCCGGAGGCGCTGGTCGAGATTGCCCGACGGCTCGACCGCGCCGATCCCGAAGCCGGCGCCCTGGCCGACCGCTTTAGCGCGATCCTGCACGATTTGCGCATCGGCGGCGCCTGGAAGCGCACCAATCGCGGCCGCCTCAAGCGGACCGAGGCGATGCTGTGCGCCCATATCGAGCCGGGTCTGCGAAGCGGCATGACATTCCTCGATCTCGGCGCGTCGGACGGGATAACCACGCTCGAGGCGTTGCATATCTTACGCCGCGCTTTCGGCGCCGCGGTGGGTGCGGTGCTGGCGGATGTAAGCCTGTTCCTGCTGCGGTTTCGCCGCGGCCCGGTGGTCGAATACCGCGCCGTCGATGGCGAGCCGGTGATGGCGCGGATCGGCCGCTTTGGGCTGCGGCTGGCGCGGCCGCGCCACGCCCAACACGCCCACAACCTGTTGTGCCGCCTGTATCTGGAAAGCGGATGGCTGCGTCGGGCGATGCAGGCGGAGACGATGATCCCGCTTGTTCATCCGCTGGTCCGCGGCGAGCCCGGCATTGCCGTTCTGGAACTCGATTGCCTGGTCCGCGAAGAATCCTTACAAAACCGGTTCGCGGCCATCCGCGCGAGCAATGTCTTGAACCTCGGTTATTTTAGCGCCGCCCAACTTCATCAAGCGGTCGCCAATTTGCACCTATATCTGAAGGATGGGGGGTGCCTCGTCGTCTCGAGAAACCACGACCACCCGGACGGCGAGGTCGAAAATGGATCGGTTTGGCTCAAAGACGGGCGCGGATTTCGCTGGGTCGAAGATTTTGGCGTGGGTTCCGAAATCAAATCGGTTGTCGAGGGTTCGGGACAGCGCTAGTTCCGGCCGGTCGACCTGCCCGGCAGCGGTCGGTGCGGAGCCTGGCTGATGGGCGGCTTTTTTCTCGTTTTAACCCGGCCCGGCAGGGATCCGTCGTCGACGCTCGACATCCTCAAACGGGCGTTTAGCGAACTCGGTTTCGCGGCGCCACGCATCATCGTAACCGCCGAGTATGTGTTTGCCGCCTATCCGACGATCGAGGGCGGATCACTCGAATTGCATGCTTGCCCGAACGGTGATTTTGTCGGCGTCGCTGGCACCTGTCTGG
>JAJPIH010000360.1 GCA_021324875.1 Alphaproteobacteria bacterium | reverse complement strand
GCTGCCATAAACAATGCGCGGATTGACTTTCTTGACGCTCTCGTAATCGACGCCGAGGCGATATTTGACCTCGGAGCGGAAGTTTTCGACGATCACGTCGGCATTCTTGGCCAGTTCGAAGAAGATCGCTTTGCCTTCTTCGCTTTTGAGGTTGAGCGTCATGCCGCGTTTGTTGCGGTGCAGGTTTTGGAAATCGAACCCGTCGCGGCGCGAGCCGGTGACGTCGCTGCGCGCCTCGCCGGGCGGCTCGATCTTGATGACATTGGCGCCCCAATCGGCGAGCTGGCGTACCGCGGTCGGCCCGGCACGGGCATGGGTCAGGTCGAGAACGGTAAATTTCGACAGCGGCAGGGTTCCGGTGCTCACAATTTGCGCCCCTTCTCTGTTCTGTGCGGATCAAGGCCACAGCGCCGCGATCGGGCGCGCGGCTCGGCCGAGCGCGCGGCGGACGGCGTGGGCGCAACTGTGGCGCGGTGGTAGCGCCGAGGTCAAGCCGCGAGAGCCTGTGGATCCCGCGAGGATGCCGGCCCGCGCGGATTTGTGATGCTTTTCGCCCGGCGGCGAGGCGCCATGACGGTTTCGGGCATTGGAGACCCGCGGATAATCGTTTTGCCCGATCCGCGCTGCGCTGCTATGCGGAGGAGACATTCACGGCAGGGGGTCGCGGTGACGGCAGTTTATGTAAGCCCGGTGCGGGCGAAGGCGGGCTGAGCGATGGCCGACGAACGCTGGGTTGAAATCGGCGCGGTTGAAGATGTGCCGCGCCCGGGCGCCAGGCGGGTCAAGCGCACCGGCAAGCCATTCCCGATCGCGGTGTTCCGCACCGCCGATGACCGCGTCTTTGCGCTCGTCAATCATTGTCCGCACCGCGGGGCGCCGTTGTCCGAGGGCTATATCAGCGATTGCACCGTTTCCTGCGCGCTGCATGGTTGGGTCATCGACCTCGAAACCGGCAAAGCGCAAGCTCCCGACGAGGGCGCGGCGGCCAAGGTGCCGCTCCAGATTGTCGAGGGTCGGATCTACCTCGCGGCCTGGGCGGTGGCCGCCCCCGGCGGCTGGGAATAGCCCGCCCCGCCGCGGACACCCTTTCGCGTCACCGGCTCACGGCTCCAACCCGAGTGCGTGGCGGAAACGGTTTTTGAGATAAACCCCGTCGCGCGGCGGCAGCACCCGCGGCGGCTCGTCGGCTCGGATCGCCACCCGGGCAAACAGCGTCGTCGCCGATTTGTGGACGCGCGCTGCGAAATCACGCAGCCCAAGTTCATCGCTGATCTCGAAGGTCTCGTGAATGCCGCAAGCGCGCGCGACCGCGACGAGATCCACACCGGCCTCGGTGTGGCTTGGCTGCATGCCGGTCTCGCCGTAATGGGCGTTGTCGAACACCGCGATCGCGAGGTTCGGCGGACGCTGTACGGCGATCGTCGCCAAGCCGCCCAATCCCATCAGCATCTCGCCATCGCCGGTCACCACCAGCACGCGCCGGGCCGGCTGGGCGATCGCCAGGCCCAGCCCGACCAGCGCTGCCGCCCCCATCGCGCCCCACAGATAGAAATTGCGCGGATCGTCGCCGACGGCAGCCGCATCCCAAGTGGTCGAACCGAGGCCGGTCACCAGCAGCAGATCGTCGCGCCGGTCAAGCAGGACGCGCATGGCCAGCCGGCGATCGAGACGGCGATCATTGGCAATCATTTGACCCACCTCTTGGCGCCGATCAGACGCTGCGCGAACAGCACCGCGACCGCCTGGTCGCTCGCATAGGCGAAGTCGAACGCGGCAGCAACGGTATCCGCGGCCTCGCTCGCCGTCTCGACGCGGTAGACCCGCACCTCCATCAGCTCGAGGGCGGCGGCGGTGTTGCGACCCATCGGCGCCTGCCACGGATTGAACTCGCGCCACTCGCCGCGCATCGTGACCAGTATGACGAGCGGGAACCGGCAGCTCTTGGCCAGCGAGAGCATGTTGATGCAGTTGCCCACGCCGCTCGATTGCATCAATAGCGCGCAGCGCTGGCCGCCGAGCCATGCGCCGCCGGCGAGCGCAATGCCTTCCTCCTCGGTGGTCAGCGGCACCGCGTGGATCGTGTCATCGGCCCGGACCAGCTCGATCAGACGGGCATGACCCGCATCGGGCACGTAGCCGACCTGGGCGACCTCGGCGGCCTTCAGCACGGCAAAGATGTCATCGCGCCAATCGGTTGATGGCGAAGCTGCGCGCTCGCTCAGGGTTGCTCTCCTCTGCATGGTTGCGCCCGGTCTCTAAGCGATCGCCGGATGATCACTTTGTTCCGCTCCAGCCGCCGCGACAAGACCGGCTTGGGGCCGGCGCCTACAGCCGGGCGAAGATCAAGCCCTGGTCGCGCCGCCCGGCACACGCCATATTGGCCAGATGACCGGATTTGTGACAATCCTGCTGATACTGGCCATGGCTGGGGTTTTGGGGGTGTTGTTGGCCGGAGTCACAACCATGCTTCGCGGGGGCAACCCTCGCCGTTCCAACAAGCTGATGCAGGCGCGGGTGATCATGCAGGGTTTGGCGCTGCTGCTCCTCGCGATCCTGATGCTGCTCAGCCGCCATTAGCCCTGGCGGTCGCGATGGTACGGCTGACCCGGATCTATACCCGCGGCGGCGACGGCGGCACAACCTCGCTCGGCGACGGTGCGCGCGTGCCGAAACATGACCTGCGGGTGGCCGCTTATGGGACCGTCGACGAAGCCAACGCCGCGGTCGGGATCGCCCGGCTTCACGCCGACGGCGAAGCCGATGCGATGCTCGCCCGCATTCAGAACGACCTGTTCGATCTCGGCGCCGATTTGTGCACGCCCGAGACGGGGCGGCGCGGGGCCGGCGCGTTGCGCATTCTGCCCGCGCAAACCGAGCGGCTCGAACGCGAAATCGACGTCATCAATGCCGGGCTGGCGCCGCTCGACTCATTCGTCTTGCCGGGAGGCAGCGCCGCCTCCGCTTACCTGCATCTGGCGCGGACCATCGTCCGGCGTGCCGAGCGTCTGGTCAGCCGGCTGGCCCAAGACACAGAAGTCAACCCCGAGGCGCTCAAATATCTCAACCGGCTGTCCGATCATCTGTTCGTGCTGAGCCGCCGGCTCAACCGCAACGGCGCCGGCGATGTGCTTTGGGTTCCGGGCGCCAACCGCCCGGGCTGAAGCATCTCCGGTTTGTCGTAGCTTCGTGCGGATTGGCGGGCCCAGCATGCTGCGGATCGGGGTCGATGTCGGCGGCACCAATACCGACGCCGTGCTCGTCGCCGGCCGCGACGTCGTGCATGCGGTCAAGACCCCGACCACCGCCGACGTCACCGGCGGGATCATCGCAGCACTGGCCAAACTCGGCGAGCATCCCGAAGTTGCGCGCGGCGACCTCGACGCGGTCGTGATCGGGACCACCCATTTTGTCAACGCCGTGGTGCAGCGGCGGGGTTTGGGCCGGGTCGCAGCGATTCGCATCGGCCTGCCGGCCGCAGCCTCGCTGCCCCCGTTCTGCGACTGGCCGCCCGATCTTGCCGGCCAGGTCTGCGCCGAGCTGTTCATGCTCGAAGGCGGCCATGATTACGACGGTCGTCCGATCGTGCCGTTCGACGAGGCGGGGATGCGACGAGTGGCGCAACGCATCCGCGGGTGTGGCATCGACGCGGTCGCGGTGGCCGCGATCTTTTCGCCGATCGACCGTTCCTGCGAAGAGCGAGCGCGCGCCATTCTGGCCGAGGAATGTCCGCACGCCGCCGTGACCCTGTCCGCCGATCTCGGCCGCATCGGGTTGCTCGAGCGTGAAAATGCTGCGCTGTTGAATGCGGCACTGGTTTCACCGGCGCGAAACGTCGTGGCCGGTTTTCGCCAGGCCATCGCCGCCAGCGGGATCACCGCGCCGCTCTATCTGACCCAGAATGACGGCACCGTTCTCGACGCGAGCGCGGCGATGGCGCTGCCGGTCATGACCTTTGCCTCGGGACCGACCAATTCCATGCGCGGCGCCGCGGTGCTCTCCGGGCTGGCCGACGCGATCGTCGTCGATGTCGGGGCACTTCGACCGATGTCGGAGCGCTGCGCCACGGCTTTCCGCGCGAGGCCAATGCCGCGGTCGAGATCGGCGGGGTGCGGACCTTGTTCCGCATGCCCGACCTTATTTCGGTCGCGCTTGGCGGCGGCAGCGTTATCGGCCAGATACCGCTTGCGCTCGGGCCGCAGAGCGTCGGTCACCGGCTCGCCGATGAGGCGCTGGTGTTTGGCGGGGCGACGGCGACGGCGACCGATGCCGCGGTCGCGGCCGGTCTTGCCGAGATCGGCGATCGCCGACGGCTTGCCGCATTTCCGCAGGATCTCGCACAGGCGGTGGTGGCGCTCGCCCGATCGCGGATCGAAGATGTCGTCGACCGCATCAAGACCGAGGCGCGCGCGGTGCCGCTGATCGCGGTCGGCGGTGGGGCGTTTCTGGTACCCGACCGGCTCGCCGGGGTATCGCGGGTGATCCGGGTTGCGCATGGCGAATGCGCCAATGCGGTCGGAGCGGCGCTGGCCCAGATCGGCGGCGAAACCGACCAGATCTATCGCGGACTCGATCGTGACGCGGCGATCGCCGCGGCCGAGCGCCAAGCCTGCGAGCGGGCGGTCGCCGCGGGGGCCGAGCGCAGCACCTTGACCACGGTTGATATCGAAGACATGCCGCTCGCCTATCTGCCCGGAAAGGCGCTGCGGGTGCGGGTCAGGGTGGTCGGTGAGATGAGTGCCGGTCGGGCTCGCGCGCGATGAGCCTGCGCGCCGAATTGTTGCGCCTGGGCACGCGCTGCCTGTTGAAAGGCCGGCCCGGCGCCGACGCCAGTCTCGCCGAACGGCGACGGCGGGCCACGCTGGTGGCGCGGCTGGTCCCGAGACCGCCATCGGAAATCCAACGGGTCGCGGTCGAGGCCGGGGGTGTGGCCGCCGAATGGGTGCAGTCCCCCGCCTCGCACCGCGCCCGCCATATCCTCTATCTGCATGGTGGCGGCTATGTGATCGGCTCGCCATCGCTCTACCGCCACTTTACCTGGCGCCTGGCGGAGTCCGCAGGCGCCCGTCTGCTC
>JAJPIH010000308.1 GCA_021324875.1 Alphaproteobacteria bacterium | reverse complement strand
GTGCTGATCTATCTCTACACCCCGGTCGGCAATACCGGCCTGCTGCTGCTCGGCATCCCGCTCAACACCGCCATCCTGATGAAGTTCGCCCCGATGGGCCCGTTCATGACCGAGCTCTATCCGACCGATATCCGCGGCACCGGCCAAGGCTTTTGCTACAACGCCGGCCGCGCGATCGGTTCGGTCTTCATGACCGCGATCGGTTTTGCGACCGCGGTGATGCCGCTCGGCGCGGCCATCGCGTTGTTTTCAACCCTCGCCCACCTGCTGATGATTGTCATGCTGCTGCTGCTCCCGGAGACACGCGGCCGGGCGATCGCCAGTCTCGAAGCGACGGCTGCGGCCGCTTATGACGGCAGAACCGCCTCCGGGCGCAATTAGGGAGCCGAGGGCCAGCGACCTTTCCTTCGCAGCGCCGCGGGCGGCCGGCTATCGCGCGCCGGCGCTCGGGGCGGCGCGTCGTTGCCGACCCGCCGGCGGATTTCCGAAACTGGACACTCGCGCCAAGTCTCATTAGACCCTCAAAAAACGCGAAAGGGTGGACGAGATGAGCGCTGCGGAAATGCCGGAAGATCAGGCAGGCAATATGACCGATGGCTTCCACCTCGTCGTCGAGGCGCTGAAGCTCAACGGCATCGACACGATTTACGGGGTCGCGGGGATCCCGATCACCGATTTGTTGCGCCTGGCGCAAGCCGAGGGGCTCCGCTATTTCGGCTTCCGCCACGAACAGTCCGCCGGGAACGCGGCCGCGATCGCCGGGTTTTTGACGCAGAAGCCGGGCGTGTGCATGACGGTCTCGGCCCCCGGCTTTTTGAACGGCCTGGTCGCACTCGCCAACGCCACCACCAATTGCTTTCCGATGATCCTGATCAGCGGTTCGTCGGACCGCGCGATCGTCGATCTCGAGCAGGGCGATTACGAAGAGCTCGACCAGCTGAATGCGGCGCGGCCCTACGCCAAGGCGGCCTATCGCGTCAACCGGCCGCAGGATATTGGCCTCGGCATCGCCCGCGCGATCCGTGCGGCGGTGTCCGGCCGGCCGGGCGGGGTCTATCTCGACCTGACGGCCGAAGTGCTGGGCGCGGCGCTCGACGAGGCGACGGCCAAGAAATCGCTGATCAAGGTGGTCGATCCGGCACCGCCGCAACCGCCGGCGGCGCATGCCGTGGCACGGGCGCTGGAAATCCTGGCCGGCGCCCGGCGTCCGCTCGCGATCCTCGGCAAGGGGGCGGCTTACGCCCGCGCCGAGGCCGAGATCCGCGCCTTCATCGAGGCTACCGGCATGCCGTTTCTGCCGATGTCGATGGCCAAGGGGCTGCTTCCCGACGACCATCCGCAATCGGCGGCGGCCGCGCGCTCTTATGTCATCGGCAACGCCGATGTCGTATTGCTGGTCGGGGCGCGGCTCAACTGGCTCTTGTCGCACGGTCGCGCGCCACTCTGGAACAGCGACACACAGATCATCCAGGTCGATATCGAGCCCGCGGAGATCGACAGCAACCGCGCGATTGCCGCGCCGGTGGTGGGCGACATCAAATCGGTTTTCGCGGCGCTCAACGCGGCAATCAAACCCGGACAGATCGAACGGCAGGCGGCGTGGCTCGACGAGATCGACAAGCGCAAGCGGCAGAACATCGAGCGCATGGCGGCGCGGCTCAACGCCGATCCGAGCCCGATGAACTTCTCCTCGGCGTTGCGCGCGGTGCGCAACGCGCTCGCCGACCGGCCCGATGTCTATATCGTCAACGAAGGTGCCAACACCCTCGATTTCGCCCGCAATATCATCGACATGCGCGAGCCCCGCCACCGCCTCGACAGCGGCACCTGGGGGGTGATGGGGATCGGTATGGGTTATGCCATTGGCGCGGCCGCGGTGACCGGGCGGCCGGTCGTCGCGATCGAGGGTGACAGCGCATTTGGTTTCAGCGGCATGGAGATCGAGACGATCTGCCGCTATGACTTGCCGGTGACGACCGTGATCTTCAATAACAACGGGGTCTATCGCGGCGACCCGGAAGATCGGCCTTATTCGCCGACCGGCTTGATCCGCGGCGCGCGCTATGACCGCATCATCGAGGCGTTTGGCGGCAAGGGCTACCATGTGACCGACACGCCGGGCCTGACCGCCGCCCTACAGGAGGCGCTGGCTTCGCGCCGGCCGGCGTTGATCAACGCCGTGATCGACCCGACTGCCGGTACCGAAAGCGGTCATATCCAGGCGCTCAACCCGCGCAGCGCCATCGCCCCGGGCCGCTCGGCATAGCCTTCCAAAAACGCGACGGCGCGCCCCGCGGCGCGCCGTCTAGCCTTGTTCCGGCGGCGGGTTCAGCGCAGCGGCGAGAACGAAGCCGGCACCACCAACATATTTTCCTGCTTGATGAACATGCCGCGAGTGGCCGGCGGCCATTTGCCGTCTTTGCGCGATTCTTCGCGAATGCGGGCGCGTTCGTTGGCGTCCTTATAGGCCCAGATATGGATCCACTGGTTCAGCGGACCCAGCTCGGTGTGGCCGGCGGCGGCCAATGGCGACAGCTTGACCCGGTCTTCAATTCGCTCGGCCCAACGCTCGACCACGGTCGGCGCCGATCCCGGCAGCATCGTATAGGTGCGGATCTCGTAGAGATTGCCGAGTTGCCGCGGCGTAAAGGCCGGGCAAAATGGTGCTGCAACGACGATCTTGCTCTCCATCTCGACGATGAATTC
>JAJPIH010000020.1 GCA_021324875.1 Alphaproteobacteria bacterium | reverse complement strand
CAGGCGCTCGCTGCCGCGCGGCACGGTCGGATAATTGATCGGCTGCACATAGATGCGGTGCCGCCTGAGCAGCATGTCGCAGGCGGCCGTGCACAGCCCGGCGTCGCCGACCAGCACCGGGACGATATGGCTCGCGCTGGGCATGACCGGCAACCCGGCTTCGGCCAGCCGCCGCTTGAGCCGCGCGGCACGCTCCTGGTGGCGCTCGCGCTCAGCCTGGCTGTGCTTCAAATGGCGGATGCTGGCCAGCGCCCCCGCCGCCAGCGCCGGCGGCAATGACGTTGTGAAGATGAAGCCCGGCGCATAGCTGCGGACAAAATCGACCAGCGCCGTCGATCCGGCGATATACCCGCCCATGACCCCGAACGCCTTCGCGAGCGTGCCCTGGATCACGGTCGGGCGGTGCATCACCCCCTGCACTTCGGCGATGCCGCCGCCGCGCGGACCGTAGAGCCCGACGGCGTGAACCTCGTCGATATAGGTCATCGCGCCATAGCGCTCGGCGACGTCGCAAATTTCGCCGATCGGTGCGATGTCTCCATCCATCGAATAGACCGACTCAAAGCAAACGAGCTTTGGCCGCCCCGGTTCGATCGCCGCCAGCAGCTCGGCCAGATGCGCCGGGTCGTTGTGGCGAAAAATCACCTTTTCGGCGCGGCTGTTGCGGATGCCGGCGATCATCGAGGCATGATTGAGCGCATCCGACAGCACCACGGTGTCGGGCATTTCACGCGCCAAGGTCGAGAGTACCGCCTCGTTGGCGACATAGCCCGAAGTGAAGATCAGCGCTGCTTCACGGCCATGCAGATCGGCCAGTTCGCGCTCCAGCAACAGATGGACGTGGCTGTTGCCCGAGATGTTGCGGGTGCCGCCGGCGCCGGCGCCAAAGTTGCGCAACGCCTCGGCCATCGCCTCCAACACTGCCGGGTGCTGGCCCATGCCGAGATAGTCGTTTGAGCACCACACCGTTACCTCGGCGCCGATGCGGTGGTCATAGGCGCGCGGAAAGCGGCCGCAGCGCCGCTCGAGGTCGGCAAAGACGCGATAGCGCCCTTCGCGATGCAGCGTTTGCAACCGCTCGGAGAAAGAAGCTTCGTAATCCATCGCCGTCGATATGTTGGGCGGAGCGCCATCATAACAAGAATGGTCAGGGTTCGCCGCAGACGCTATGTCGCGGCTGCGGACTGCTCGACCGGCCCCTATGGACCCGGGCGGCTATTTCTTGCCCTGTGGCCGGCACACAAAGGTGGCGCGCGCCGGCAGCAACAGCGGGCAGTAATCGAGCTTCCAGTCGGTGTCGATCCGCTCGGCCCGCGTGCCTGGCCCGCATTCGTCCTGAGCGGCCGTCTGCACGGTCGCGCGCGAACTGGCCAATAGGTTGTAACAGATCGCCACCCGCTGGCCGGCGTCCTTGGCCCCCGCTTCGGGTTGCTGCGGGTAGGTCGGATAGGGGGCCAACGCGCCGCAACCGCCAAGCCCGATACTGGCCGCAGCAACCAGCGCGACGCAAAGGCTCTTGATCACGCCGAGAGGGCGCGCTCGAGAAACGCCGCGCACGCCAAAAGCCGCGCGTCGTCACCGACGCGGCCGATCAGTTGCACCGAAGTCGGCAGCCTAGTCTCGCCCCAGTAAGCGGTCACCGCGACACAGGGCACGCCGAGTAAGGTCCACATGCGATTGAACACCGGATTGCCGGTATAGCCGAGCCCGGCGGGGCTTCGCCCGGCGCCGCCGGCGTCAGGATCGCGTCGCACGGCCCAAAGAATTGCTCGAGACCGGCGCGCGCCGCCGCCGCCAGCGCCCGCGCCGCGTCATACGCATCGGCCCCGACCGCCAGGCCTGCATCAAGCATTTGCGCCAGCCGCGGCGATAGTTCAGCGCTGTGGCGAAGACGCTCATCGGCCAGCGCCCGGCAGGTTTCGTAGCCCATAATCGTGTCTTGCGCCTCGGTCAGGCCGTCATGCTCGGGCGCTATCGGCAATTCGCCGACGGCGGCCCCGGCCTGTTCGAGCGCCGCTCGCGCGGTATCGAGGGCGGCGGCCGCGGCGGCCTCGGCTTCATCCCACATCGGGGTGCGGTACAACCCAAAGCGGGGCGTCGCCGCCGGTGCTGCAAGCCGGCGCAAGGCCGGCCGTTCACAGAGCGCGCCGACAAAAAACGCCGCGTCCTCGACAGTGCGAGCGTAGACACCGACCGTATCGAGACTGTCGGCCAGCGGCTTGATACCGGCGCGGTTGATCAGGCCAAAGCTGGGTTTGTACCCGACCACGCCGCAGAAAGAAGCCGGGCGGATCACCGAGCCCGCGTTCTGGGTGCCGAAAGCGAGCGGTGCCATGCCGTCGGCAACCGCCGCCGCCGAGCCGCTCGACGAGCCGCCGGGGGTGTGGGCGGGATTGCGCGGGTTCGCCGTCTTGCCCGGGGTGAAGGCGGCAAATTCCGTTGTCACGGTCTTGCCCAGCACAATCGCCCCGGCGGCGCGCGCCAAGGCCACGCAAGCCGCATCGGCGGCCGGGCGGTGGCCGTGATAAATCGGCGAGCCATAGGCGGTCGGCATATCGTGCGTGTCGATCAAATCCTTGACCGCGACGGGTAGGCCGTGCAGCGGGCCGCGCACGGCTTCGTCGTCGCGACGCCGAGCCTCGGCCAGCGCTTTCGCCGGGTCGAGATATTGCCAAGCGCCGACCACGTTCTCGCGCTCCGCGATATGGTCGAGATAGGCTCTGACCAGCGCCTCGGCGCTGAGCCGCCGCTCGGCAATCAACCGCGCAGCCTCACGGGCAGAAAGTGCGCGCAGGTCGGTCATCCGGACATTCTCCTCGGGTCAGGCCGCTGACGCGACCGTCATAGATAAGACCTCGCGCAATTTCCGCGCGGCCGGCGCGCTTGACAAGCCGCCCATGAACGAGGCCTAGACTGACACACCGTTTCCTTTCGGCGCCGTGCCTGCGGGCGCGGCTGGCACAGCGGAGAGATCGGTGGCCCAGCCCGAGGAACCCGATGACGACCGAACCCGGTCGCTCGCGTTGATCGGGCTGATTATAGCCGCCTTGCTGGTGGTCGCGGCCCTTTACCTGCTTCACGCGCTGCGCAATGAATCCAATCTTGAGGACTGCTTAATGGCGGGACGCGTGAACTGCGCACCGATCGAGACCTCGCCCGGCAACCGCTAGGCCCGCGCGGGCTTAGCGGTTGGGCGCGCATTATAGTCGCCGCGCAAGCGGCCAAGGGAACGAACATGATCGAGATCCCGGCACGCAAAGGAAAGGCCGCATATTTGCAGCGCGGGAATAGCGTCAGGATCGTGAACACCACGGGCCAGCAGGTCGTCGACACTTGGGCGTTTGCTGTCGCCGATCTGCGCGAATTCATGTCGATGGAGCACAGCCGCGTCGCTCTGGGGCACCTCATCCCGGCGGTTGGCGATTGCCTGGTCAGCAACCGCCGTCGGCCGATCCTTACGATCGTCGCGGACACCTCGGGCGGCATCCATGACACGCTCTTTGCCGCCTGCGACCGCTGGCGTTATGAACGGCTCGGCCATGTCGGCTATCACGACAATTGCGCCGACAACCTCGTCGCCGCACTCGCCGAGCTCGGCCTCGCGGCGCCGACCGTGCCGGCGCCGCTCAACCTGTTCATGAACATTCCGGTTCTCGACGGCAACCGGGTCGAAGTGCGCCCGCCGGTCAGCACGCCGGGCAGCTTCGTTACACTGCGCGCCGAAATCGATTGCATTATCGCCTTTTCGGCCTGCCCACAGGACATTCTACCGGTCAACGGCTTGGCCCTGCGGCCAACCCACGCCCATTTCGAGATTTTGGCGTGAGCCAAACCGGCCAAACACGGAGATTCTAATGCGGCCGATACCGATCGGCGCCAAGGGAGTGTTCAGCTTGCTGGTGCAGCCCGAGCACCTGGCCAACCGGTTCAAGGACGCGGCGCTGCCGCCGGTGTTGGCGACGCCGGTCATGATCATGATCATGGAGAACGCAGCGCTCAATGCGATCCGCGGTTTTCTCGATCCCGGCGAGAGCGCAGTCGGCATCGCTGTCGATGTCCGCCACTTGGCGGCAACGCCGGCCGGGCGCGAGGTCACCGGTGAGGCCGAGGTCACCACAGTCGACGGACGCAAGGTCGAGTTCGCGGTGCGCGCCAGCGAGGCCGGCAAGGAAATCGGGATCGGCCAACATGTGCGGGTCGTCATCGACATCGCGCGCTTCAACGAGCGCTTGCAATGACCGAAACCCGCAAGCACATCGACGCCTATTGCGCCAGGATATCTTATGCCGGCCCGCCGAGCCCAACGCTCGCCGTATTGGATGAACTGGTACTGGCGCATACGACCACAATTCCATTCGAAAACGTCGATGTCTTGCTCAAGCGACCGATCCGGCTCGACTTGCCGAGCCTATATGAGAAACTGGTCTATCGGCGCCGAGGCGGCTACTGCTTCGAGCATAATTTGTTGTTTCTCGATGTGTTGGGCGCGTTCGGGTTTCGCGCCCACGGTCTGGCGGCGCGGGTGACATGGGGTCGCCCGCCCGGCGCCATCGTCCCGCGCACCCATATGCTGCTGCGGGTCGATCTCACCGACGGCCCCTATCTCGCCGATGTCGGTTTTGGCGGCATCACGCCAACCGCCCCCTTGGCGCTCCGCCCGCAAGCGATCCAACCGACCGCGCATGGAACCTTTCGGCTGGTCGAAGGCCCCGACGAGTTTGCGCTTGAAGTGAGGGCTGGCGAGCGCTGGATCGGCCTCTATCGGTTTTCGTTGCAACCGCAATTGCCGGTCGACTACGAAGTCGCGAATTGGTTCACGGCCACCCACCCCCAGTCGCTCTTCGTTAACCATCTGGTGGCCTGTCGTGCGGAGGGCGCGCAGCGCTTGGCGCTCTTCAACAATCGGCTCACAATTCGCGACAGCGACGGCGCAAGCGGCGGACAGCGCATCCTCACTTCGCTCGACGACTTCGCCGAGCTTCTCGGCGAGCGGTTCGGGATCGGATCGCTGGATCTCGGCGACATCGCTGCAATCGCGGCGATAGCCACCGCGCAAGCCGCGCATCCATCCCCGTTCGAAAGTGGCTAGACCCATGAAATCATCGGATTTCGACGCGCTTGCCGCTTGGGTGACAAAGGCGGGTTTGGTCGGCCGCGGCGAGACCGAGTTGATGGTCGGGTTTTGCCGCCGCATGGTGAAAGCGGGGCTTCCGCTCGCGCGGGCGATGGTGATCCTCGACACCCTGCACCCGATCTATGAGGGCCGTGTCTTTCGTTGGCGCGCCGACCAGCCTGACGAGGTCGAGGCAGTCGATTACGGCCGCACGAGCGAGGGCGAAGCGGCCGAAAGCTGGCGACGCTCGCCGTTCTTTCATTTGTTGAACACCGGCGGCGAGATGTTGCGCCGGCGTCTGTGTGCCGGCGATCCTTGCGACTTCCCCGCGATCGAGCAGGCACGCGACGAGGGCGTCACCGATTACTTGGCGTTGGTTCAGCGGTTCGCCGATGAGGGGGTCATCGGCGAGATGGATTGTGTCTATTCGTCGTGGCTTACCGGTGCCGCGACCGGCTTTGACGACCATGACGTCGGGGCGATCAAGCGGCTGGCGCCGTTTCTCAAGCTCGCGCTCAAATCGGCGACATTGGCGCGGATGACCGCGACCCTGGCCGAGACCTATCTCGGCCGCGATCCGGCGCGCCGGGTCATGGCCGGGCATATCTTGCGCGGCGTCGCCGAAAAGATCGGCGCAGTTTTATGGTACAGCGATCTGCACGGCTATACGCAGATCTCCGACACCGTTCCCCCCGAACAGATCATCCCGCTCCTGAATGATTATGCCGACGTCATTGTTTCCGCCGTGCATCAATATGGCGGCGACGTGCTGAAGCTGGTCGGCGACGGGACGCTGGCGATTTTCGCCGGCGAGGATCGCGGTGCGGCATGTCGGGCGGCACTCGGCGCCGCCGCCACGGTGCGCAGTTATGCCGGCGAACTCAATCGGCGACGGGCCACGAAAAGCCTGCCGACCGCGGAAGTCTATTTGGCGCTTCATGTCGGGGACGTGTTTTACGGCAATGTCGGCAGCAAAGACCGGCTGGATTTCACGGTGATCGGCCCCGCGGTCAACGAGGTCAGCCGCATCCTGGCGATGAGCCGGTCGATCGAGCAGAATTTGCTGCTGTCGGCGAGTTTTGCCGAGATGCTCGAGCGCGATATCCGGACGCACTTGGTCTCGGTCGGCCGCTATGCCCTGCGCGGCGTCGCGAGACCGCAGGAATTGTTCACCCTCGAACCGGGCTTTGAGGCGGCAGTGGCGCCGCTGTAAAATCTAAGCAGCGCCCTATATCAGGCAGCATCCGGCGCAGCCGGCGGCCACACAGAGAGAGGCGAAGGGGAGCCATGATCCATCATCTGTCGATTGCGGCGCGCGATCCCAAGCATACGGCCGAGGTACTGGCGGAGATCATGGGCGGCAAATGCACGCCGTTCCCGCCCAACCCCGGCAGCTTTTTCGCGCTCCAGCTCGACGAACACGGCTCGGGTGTCGAGGTCTATCCGGCCGGGACCGAGTTGCGTCCGGGCGGCGATGTCGGCGGCAGTTTCGTCCGAAAGGATGCGCGAGAGTTTGGACCGACCCATTTCGCGCTGAGCGTCAAAACCGATGCCGACCGGGTCAAAGCGATCGCCAAGCGCGAGGGCTGGCATTGTTTCGACTGCAACCGCGGGCCGTTTCACGTGATCGAAGTGTGGGTCGAGAACCAGCAAATGGTCGAGGTGCTGCCGCCGGAATATGCGGCTGAATACCTTGCCTGGACCAAGCCTGCCGATGTTGCGACCCGTATGGCGTCGGCGCCGGTCCGCCGCGAGCGTGTGGCCACCGTCGAGTAATCGCGAAGGGCACCCGGTGCCGCCCTGACGCGCCGGACCTGCTCGGTTGGAAGACTATCCTGTGAGGGTCTCGATGATCGCGGCCGCAGCGGCTTATTCACGGCTGCGGCTGCGACGCCGATCTTCCAGTTCCATCGTCACCAGCCGGGCCACGGTGATGGCGAGATAAAAGGGCCCGATTACCGATTCCAAATTGGCAAGGCTGCGCGTGAACGGATTAAGCGGAACGATGTCGCCGTAACCGGTCGTGGTCAGCGTCGCAAGGCTGAAATAAAGCATCGTAGCGAAGCCACTCGGGCTGGGTGCGACCGGCGGCAGATTGGCAAAAGCGTTGGGGATCAGCTCCCAGACGAGGCTGAACGCCGACGCAAAGATCATCGCCAAGCTTAGATAAACGACGACCGCACCTTGCAGACGATGGACGGTAATACGGCCGGGGGCGTAGAGCGCGTGCGCCACCGCCCAAGTCAGGCCCGAGAAGGCGAGGATGAAGCCCCCATGGTAGAGCACGCTCGCCGTGATCGGCGCCCAGCGCCGGCCGAGCGCAACGCTTGCCGCGGCAGCCGCCAAGCCCAGCAGGATGACGACCATGGCAACCCCTCGACGCGAGAGCAGGGCGACGAGGGTCAGCGCTACCAAGAGCAGCAACCGAGCGACCGGCTCCGCAATCGGCACCCCGGTTGCGTCCAGAGGCAGGGCGACAAACAGCAAAAAGAGCTGCAGGACCAGCAATGCGGTCAGGCTCGGATCCCTCAGTCGATCCTGCCAGGCGTGCAGCGAGGCTTGCCTTGTGCGAATTGCGCTCCGCACATCGCCAGACCTCTCTCCGTCACGGGCCGACCGCGGCGGCGGCATCAGACCGGCTGGCCACTGATGTGCGGCAGGCGGAATGTACGCGGCAAACCATCAAGGCCGACGACCTCGACCGCGTCGCGACTGCAGGCGCACCGAGTGGGCGCCGGCGGCCGCCTCTGTTTGTCGATTGCCGACCCCACGTTTCCTCTCGCCGCTCGACTTTGAGGTATTGCTCGCGCAGCTTATCGTCAATTCCGTCATCCGACAGATCGCGGCGTACCTCAATCGCTGTCGGCCTTGCGCAGGCGCGGCCGAATGAGGCCAGCGGCGCGCTCCCGAACGGTCTGAAACACAACATAGAGCATCGGGATCACAAACAGCCCGATCGCGCTGGCGGCGATCATGCCGGCGAAAACCGGCGTGCCGACCGCTCGCCGGCTCAATTCCGCCGCGCCGGTCGCAACCACGAGCGGGTAAACGCCAAAGATGAAAGCAAACGAGGTCATCATGACGGCGCGAAACCGCATCCGGGCGCCAAGCACGGCGGCCGCGCGGATGTCCATCCCGGCCTCGCGTTGGTTCTTGGCGAATTCGACGATCAGAATGCCGTTCTTGGCCGACATCGCGATCAGCACGACAAGCCCGATCTCGGCATAAAGATCGAGCGAGACGTGAAAAGCGAGGATACCGATGAAGGCGCCCAGCACTCCGATCGGTACCGAGATCAGCACCGGAACCGGGATCATCCAGCTTTCGTAGAGCCCGACCAGAAACAGGAACGCAAACAGGATCGCCAGGCCGAGGATCGCTCCGGTCTGGCCCGCCGCCGCCTGCTCCTGATAAGCGGTGCCGGTCCACTCATAGCCAAAGCCGGGCGGCAGGGTTTTGGCCGAGACTTCCGCCATCCCCGCGAGCGCCGCGCCCGACGATATGCCGGGCGCCGGGCTCCCCTGGATCGGGATCGCGCGGTAGTTGTTGTAGCGGGTGATGACTTGAGGCCCGAGAATGATCCCGGCATGCGCAATCGAGGCCAGCGGCACGGTCGTACCGTATTTGTTGCGAATATAGATCCGCCACAGCGACGAAATGTCGGTGCGATTGGCCGCCTCTCCCTGAATATTGACCTGCCAAACGCGGCCATAGAGGTTGAAATTGTTGATATAGATGCCGCCCAATGTCGCCTGTAGGGCGCTGAAGACGTCGCTTATATTGAGCCCGAGGGCCTGCGCCTTGGCCCGATCGATATTGAGATAAATCGAGGGATTGCTGGCGGTAAAGGTGGAGAAAACGCGGGTCAGCCGCGGGTCGCGGTTGGCGGCGGCAAGCAATCCCTGCATGACACTGTTCATCACCGCCGGATCCTGGCCCTCAAGCCCTTCGAGCCGGTATTCAAACCCGCCGGTCGTTGACAGGCCGATGATCGGCGGCAGGTTGAACGGGATTACGTTTGCGGCCCGGATTTCCTGCCCCTCGCGAAAGACGCGCGCGATCAATGCCTGCGCGGAACTGGCCGCGCCGACCCGGTCGGCAAACGGCTTCAAGGTCGGCACGACAAAAGCGGCGTTGGATTCGTTGACTCCGTCGATGATCGAAAAGCCGATGATCGCGAAGATGTTTTGCACTTGCGGCATCGCGCGCAGCAGCGCTTCGATGCGTTTTACTGCCTGGCTCGTGCGGCTGACCGAGGCGCCGTCGGGCAGTTGCACCGAAATAAAAAACGCTCCCTGGTCTTCCTCGGGCAGAAAGCCGGTCGGGGTGCGGGCCGACAGCAGGTAGATGCCGGCGGCCGCGCCCAGAACCGCAACGACACCGAGAAAAGATACGCGTACGAGGCGGGTCACGATTGCGGCATAACCCTCGCGGCCGTCATCGATGCGCCGCAACACCCATCCCATCGCCCCGCGCTTTGGCCCGCGGCGGCGCAGAAACACGGCGCACAATGCCGGTGACAGAGTCAGCGCGTTCAGCGCCGAGATCGCCATCGCGACGCTAATCGTGACCGCGAACTGACGGAACAACGTTCCCGATACGCCCGGTATAAACGCAATCGGCACAAATACCGAGAACAGGACGAGCGTGATCGCGAGGATTGGGCCGGTGATTTCGGCCATAGCCTTTTTTGTCGCGTCGGCGGGCGACAGATCGGGCTCTTCTTCCAGGACGCGTTCGACGTTTTCGACGACGACGATGGCGTCATCGACCAGGATGCCGATCGCCAACACCATGGCCAACAGCGAGATCGTGTTGGCCGAATACCCCATCAAAAGCAGGATCGCGAAGCTGCCGATGACGCTGACCGGCACCGCCACCGCCGGAATGAGCGTGGCGCGCAACGTACCCAAAAACAGGAACACGACGACCACGACCAGCGCAAACGCAATGACCAGCGTGACCAAGACGTCGTGGATCGTGTCGAAAACAAACGTCGTCGTGTCGTAATTGACGAGATATTTGAGGCCGGGCGGGAAGCGCTGGCTCAGCCGGTCGAGATTGGCGCGCACGAGCTTGGCGGTCTCGACCGCATTGGCGCCGGGCGACAGATAAATGCCGATTGCGACCGCCGGCTTGCCGTTGAGGCGGGCCTCGATGTCTTCATTCTGCGCACCGAGTTCGACCCGGGCGACATCCTTGATCCGCAGCAGCGAGCCGTCGGGATTGGCGCGCAACACAATATTGCCGAACTGCCCGGGGGTCACGAGGCGGCCCCGGGTTTCGACGTTCATTTGAAATTGCTGGCTCGGACCGATCGGCCGCGCGCCGATGCGGCCGACCGGGGCGACCACGTTTTGGGACTGAACGGCCGCAATCACATCGGCCGGCGTCATCTGCAAATTGTTGAGCCGGTTGATATCAAACCAAATGCGCATCGAATAATTGAGCGCGCCGAAGATCCGTGCCTGCCCCACCCCGGGGGTGCGCGACAACACGTCGAGCACGTTGATGATCGCGTAGTTGGTAATGAACAGCGGATCCTGCTTGCCATTCTCGCTGTAGAGCATGATGAATTGCAGAACCGCCGACGATTTTTTCTGCACAACAAGGCCTTCGAGCTGGACCTCCTGCGGCAATTGCGACAGCGCGGTTTGAACTCGGTTGTTGACGTTAACCGTGTCGATGTCGGGGTTGCTGCCCAGCGCGAAACTGACGGTCAGGTTATAGCTGCCGTCATTGCCGCTGGTCGAATTCATGTAGATCATCTTGTCGACGCCGACGACCTGGGCCTCGATCGGCTGGGCCACGCTGGCTTCGACGTCGGCAGCCGACGCGCCCGGATAGCTTGCCGTGACCTGGACCTGCGGCGGTACGATGTCGGGGAACTGCGCGACCGGAATGCGGGTCAGCGCAATCAGCCCGGCGATCGTAATCACGAGCGCGATAACGACGGCCAATCGCGGACGATCGACAAAGATCTCCGAGATCACCGGCTAACCACCGGGCGCCGCGGGCCCCGGGCTTGCCGGCCCGGGTGAAACGACCTCGCCGGGGCGGACGCGCTGGACCCCCTCCGAGATCACCAACTCGCCTTCTTGCAGGCCGGCCGTCACGACCGCGGTCGAGGGCGTGGATTGTCCGAGATGGATGCGCCGCACCTGCGCCCGGTTCTGGGCATCGACGACATAGACATAGTCGCCCTGCTGGTCAGACAGCACCGCGGCGCGTGGGATACCCAACACGGCGACGGGCTGCACCCCTTCGAGCAACACGGTCACGAACTCGCCGTCGGTCAGTTCGCGCAAAGCCAATTTGCCGCCGCTTTGGGTGTTCCCCAACAGCGGGTTCGGGATCACGGCGCGCAAGGTGATCGTGTCGGTATTTCATCGACGGTCGGCGAGACGTAGTCGAGATGGCCGGTCTGGTTGTAGATCTTGCCGTTTGGCAACCGCAGCCGGATTTGAACGGCGTTGAACCCGCCCTTTGGCACGTATTTGTCGCGCAGTTCGAGCCCGGTGCGCAGGGCGATCGGAAAGATCACATACATCGGGTCCTGGCTGACCAGCGTCGCCAGCGTGCCGCTGGTCGGAGAGACGACATTGCCTTCGGTGACCGCGGTGGCGCTGATCTTGCCGTCGATCGGCGCGCGGATTT
>JAJPIH010000013.1 GCA_021324875.1 Alphaproteobacteria bacterium | reverse complement strand
CATTTTTCTGACGGGCATCTTGCCACCGTCAAAGGCTATGAAACCTATGGCAAGATGGCCAAGACCTACGCCCGGCTGCAGGACGAAGAGGAGCGCGTGCGCGCCACCGAGTTCTACGTCAAGATCCAGATCGTCGGCACACCCGAGGACTGCATTCAGCAGATTGCCGAATTGCAACGGGTCACCGGCACCGACCACCTGGTGACCGAATTCTCGTTCGGCGGGATTCCGCACGCCCAGGCCGAAGCGAATATGCGGCTTTTTGCGCAAAAGGTGCTTCCGGTCTTGCAGAACGACACCGCCTTCGCGACGCCCGCGCCACCGACAATGGCCAGCCTTCGGCAGGCGGCCGGAAGCGATCTGTTCGCCCCGGCCTGAGCGACCGGGTTGCGTTGGCAACTCAGGAGCGAAGCCGCTGCGAGCCCTCCGGTCACGGATCAGACCGCGAGTTGCGGGATCAGCTTCGCCCAGCGGTCGAGGACCGGCAGGATCGCGTCTTCTCCGGCGGGCGGTAACCGCACTGTCATGCGGGTGACGCCAAGATCGCGGTGACGCTTCAATGCGTCGAGATCCTCAGGCGCACCGCCCAAGGTCACAGATAATGTGCGCGGATCGCGACCGGCCGCTTCGGCCATCTCGCGCCAGCGCGGCATGAACTCCTCGGCGCTCCCCGAGCCGGCGCTTGGCGCGGACGGGATTATACCGTCGCCATAGCGCAGCGCCCGTCGCGCTGCGAGCCGAAAGGCACCGCCGACAACGATCGGCCGATGCGGCTTTTGTACCGGCTTGGGCCATGCATTCAGCGGCGGAAAATCGACGATTTTCCCGTGGTATTCGGCAACGTCCTTCGACCAGATCTCCTTCATTGCCTCGATCTGCTCACGCATCTTGAGCGCCCGCGTCTCGAAGACGGTGCCATGATTTTCCATCTCCTCGGCGTTCCACCCGCAGCCGATCCCGAAAATGAAACGGCCGTTGGAGATCTGATCGAGCGAGGCCACGCTTTTGGCAGTCTGAATCGTGTCACGCTGGATAACCAGGCAGATCGCGGTTGCGAGCTTGAGGCGCCCGGTTACGGCCGCGGCGGCGCCCAGCGTGACAAAAGGGTCCATCACCTCGAAATATTCGCGGGTCAGCGCTGCTTCACCCAGCGGATGGGTGAACCGCCGGGTAAGCGGCATATGCGAATGCTCGGCCACCCACAATGAATCGAAACCGCGCTCTTCCAGCGCCGCCGCCAATGCGCTCGGGGTCATCGAATACTCGGTGAAAAAGATCGAGGCGCCGATCTCCATTTCCGTCCTCCCGGCTCGTTTCGCGTCGCAGCTTACACCGGTCGACAGCGGTGTCGATTTTTGTGCCGACCGGGTTGACCCCCGCGCCGACCGGGGGTTGACCCCCGCGGTGGATAGTCCTATCAACGCTGCATGGAACATGCCTTCCGAGCCCTTGCGATGATGGTCGCATCGCGGCTGTGCCGCGGGGAGGGGGAATTGTTCGCGCGCTGACCATCGCGTCAGCATCACAATCCAAGGGCCCCGCCATAGTCGGTCGGGGCCTTTGAATTTTTGAAGATCCCCTCCGAAAACTTGGCGGCGCCTTGGCGAAACGCAGAGAGAACCGAGATGAGGAGGGTTGTTTCCGCCGATCGCCGAGCGCGAAGCCGCTTCGAGGCTGCTCGCGGCGGAGAGCTGCGGGCGATCATCGGGTTGGCGGCTCCGCTCGCCGCCGCCAATCTCGCCCAGATGGCGATGGGCGTCACCAACACCGTGATGGTCGGCCGGCTCGGTGCGATGCCGCTCGCCGCCGCCGGCCTCGGCGGGATGTTTTATTTTACCGGCGGCATCATTCTTCAGGGCGTGTTGTTCGCGATCACGCCGCTGGTGGCGCACGCGTTGGGGGAGGGTGATCGCCTCGCGGCGGGCCGCGTCGCCGGCGCCGGATTGCTGCTCGCCTGCATGTTTTCGCTACCTTTTGCGGCCGCGTTGAGCTTCTCCGGTCTGTTGCTGGGACGGCTCGGTTACGAGCCCAGACTGGCCGCTGCAATTGGCGAATATCTGCGTGTCCTGGCGTGGGGGGCGCCGGCCTTTCTCGCCTTCGCCGTTATGCGGGGCCTGTTCGCGGCCTTTTCGCAAGCGCGGGCGGTGATGATCGTGGTCGCCATCTGCGTCGGCACCAATGCGCTGATCAACTGGGCGCTGATTTTCGGCCGTCTCGGCGCCCCCGCCCTGGGCGTGGTCGGATCAGGTTATGCAAGCGCTATTAACCAGTGGTTGATGCTCGGCGGCCTTGCGCTGTGGAGCCGCGCCCTGCGCGGTTTTTCGGGATTGCATATGTTGCGCCATGCCATTCGCGCCGGTGGCGGCGAGTTTGCCGCGATTTTGCGGTTGGGGCTGCCGATGGGTGCGATCAGAGGCGTCGAAGCCGGGCTGTTCACGGCCACCGGCGTAGTCATCGGCCTGCTCGGGGCGGCGGCACTCGGCGCCCACCAGCTCGTCATCAACTGCGCATCGGTAAGCTTCATGGTGCCGTTGGGGCTCAGCCAAGCGGCCACGGTGCGGGTCGCCTACCAGCTCGGCGCCGGCCGGCCCTACGCCGCGCGCCGCGCCGGTTTCGCGGCATTGGCTCTGGGCGTCGGGTTCATGGCCGGCACCGCGATCGTGCTGTTGGCGATCCCCGACGCGATCATCGCGGTCTATGTCGACAGCGCCAACCCGGCCAATCGTGAACTGGTTCATATCGCCCGGCAATTGATCATGATTGCCGCGTTGTTCCAGGTGTTCGACGGGATGCAGACGATCGCCGCCGGAATATTGCGCGGTTACAAAGACGCGGTCGTGCCCCTCTTGCTGGCCGGGCTCGGTTATTGGGGCGTCGGATTTCTCGGCGGCTGGATTTTGGCGTTCCCGCTTCATTGCGGGGCGGTGGGCTTGTGGTGGGGACTGGCGCTGGGCCTCGTGGTTGTGGCGGTGATGCTGTGTGTCCGGTTTCACGTGTTGGCGACGCCGCGGCAGCCAGCAGTCCGCCTTGCGGCGACTTGTTGACCGCCCCGCAAACCAAGCGGCGGATTTCTGACATACAGCGGCATCAACAGGGCTCGTCTTGGGTTACAAGACGATCGATCCGCGCCTAGCGTGGCTGCCAGCCGATCGCGCGGCGCAGGAAATTGTAGCCGAGCGCGGTAAACGAGGCGCGTTCACGGTTGTCCTTGCCATAACCGTGACCACCGGCGGCCGGTTCGTAGAAATACGCCTCGTAGCCCATCGCTTGCAGCTTGGCGACCATCTTGCGCGCATGGCCCGGATGGACGCGGTCGTCGCGTCGGCTGGTTGCGATCAGGATCGGGGGATAATGATGTCCCGGTTCGGCGCGGTGGTAAGCCGAGATTTCTTTCAGGAATGCCCAGTCGGCCGGGTTGTCGGTGTCGCCATATTCGGCAATCCAGCTGGCGCCGGCGTGCAATTTCGAATAGCGCCGCATATCGATCAACGGGATCGTGCAAAACAGGGCGCCAAAGCGATCGGGATAGCGGGTCAGCATATTCGTGATCAGGATGCCGCCATTCGAGCCGCCTTCGGCGGCAATGCGCCGCGGGGTGGTGACCCCGCGCCGCACGAGGTCGGCGGCGACCGCAGCGAAATCGTCGTGCGAGCGGCGCTTGCCTTCGCGCCGCCCGGCCTCGTGCCATTGGCTCCCGAATTCGCCGCCGCCGCGGATATGCGCTATGACGCTGGTCCCGCCGCGCTCGAGCCACAATTTGCCGATCGCAGAGTTATAAACGGGCAGCACCGATACGCGGAAACCACCATAGCCCGAGAGGTGCACCGGTGCCTCGCCGGTCGCTCCGGCCGGGCCGACCTGTGTGTACGGGATGCGCGTCCCATCTTCCGAGACGGCTTCGTGGCGAGTGACGACCAAACCCGAAGGATCGAAGGCTTGCGGCGCCCGTTTCAGGAGTTCGGGCCCCCTGCCGGGCGGAAGCAGATACAGCGTCGGCGGGTTTAGCGGGTCCTGCACGGTGGCCAGCAGATCGCCGTTTGTCTCCTCGGTGCGGATGTCAAGCGGCCAAACATTGGCAACGCCGCGCTGCGGCAGGCCGGTGATCGCCTGGCGCGACCATCCGGCGGCAGATGGGGTCAACGCCTCGAACCTCGGCTCGAGATTGTCGAGCAAATTCAGCACGAGCCGCCCGCCGCACCAAAAGAAGCCCTGGAGCACGCAGCGCTCGGCCGGTTCGAACAGCTTTGTGAATTGTCGGTCACCACCGAGAAAGGCCTCGAGCCCAATGCCGAGGACCGTATCCGAGGGATAGGTTTCATCGGCGAGCGTCCATGGCGAGCGCCGCTTGACCGCGAGCCAACCGCGATGCCAGCAGAGGGTGACGTCGGTCGGAACTTCGATGCGGGTTTTGGGCCCGGTATGGTCGCCAAGCCATACCGCTTGATCGAAAAAGCCGAGGCGATCGCCGAACCAGACGCGCTCGCTGTTGCTCTCTCGGTCGCGGTCGGCGGAAACAGCCATGTGGCTCGGATCGACCGAAAAAATCACCGCCGCCGCCCGCGGGTCGGACCCGCGCCGCCACAGCCGCACCGTACGCGCGTAGCCCGATCGGGTTGCCATGCCCTCGCCAAAGGCGGAGCAAAGCAGCAATGTGTCACGGTCGAACCAGTCGGCCGCGCCTTTGGCTTCGGGCAATGTGAAGCCGTCGGCGACAAATCGGCCTGCCGGAAGGTCGAGTTCGCGCATGACGACCGCGTCGGCACCGCCGCGCGACAGCATCACAATTGCGCGGTCGTGGCGCCCGGGCAGCGTCTCGGCACCGGCCCATGTCCAGTCTTCGCCCTCTTGGGCCGCCAGAGCGTCGAGATCGATCAGGATCTCCCATTCCGGATGTTCGGTGCGAAAGCTCGCCAGCGACGTCGCGCGCCACAGCCCGCGCGGATGCGCCGCATCCTTCCAGAAGTTGAAGAGCCGCGCGCCGCGCCGGGCAACCAGCGGCAGATTGTCGGCTCGGTCAAAAATCGCCTCGAGCAACTCGCGGTCCATGGCGAAACACCGGTCCGCGAACCGCGCCAAGGTCGCGCGATTCTGAGCTTCGACCCAGGCCAGCGCCGGTTGTCCATCCACCTCTTCAAGCCACAGATAGGGATCGTCGTCGGGTGCGGAGAGTGACGGACGCGGATCGATCGCCGGCATTGGCAAACCTTTTCCGATCGTGGGCCGTCGTCGTTAGATCGGCGCGCGGCGATCAATGTGCCAGTGCCGGCTCAGGCGGCATCGTTATTCGCAACGGCGATTGCCCGCTGCGCGAGCGCCGCCGGCCGCCTCAAACGACAGATGGCGACGCTGAGCGCCGCCATCGTCGGTGCCGGTAAGGATCGGGCCGCGCGCGCGCCGTTCTGATCGAGTCTCAGATCGTCTGCGCCGACATCGGGCCTTCGGAGCGACGGCGACGCTCGTCCATGAACTGGTCGAATTCGGCTTTGTCCTTAGCATGCCGCAACCGGTCGAGAAAGGCCATGAATTCGCGCTGTTCCTCTTCGAGCCGACGCAGGGTTTCGGCGCGATACTCGTCGAAAGCGCGATTGCCGGTCGATGCCTGCCGGCGCGCCCAACTCCCGCACCCCCAGCGCTCGGCTACCTCCTGCATCCGCTCCATGCGCCGCTGCATGCGCTCCATGCGCCGTTGCCAACGCGGTCCCGCACCGTCAGTCCAGCATGCCATTCGCCCACTCCCTATCAGATAGCCGAGCACCACCAGTCCGAGCGGCCACCACACAAAAAAGCTCAAAATCGTCAGGACGATCCATGCCGGTTTGCCGATCTCGTCCAAGCGCTCTGACACCATGGTGAACCCCAAGATCGCTGCCCCGACCAGCGGTATGCCGATACCCAAATGCGCCCCGAGATGATGATGCATGGCGGGCTCATGTGAATGTTTCTAACATTCACATACGCGAGGCCGATCGTTCTGTCAAGAAGGCGACGACGGTTCCGCAGGTTGTTCGGGCGGCGCATTTTGGGCGATCGCGCCCAGCCCTTGCAGATAGATCAGGAACCCCGCTTCGAGTAGCTCCTCGGGCGCCATCGGCAGACGCCGTCGGCCGCCATCGCCGCGTGCGAACAGGGAAGCGATGCCATGGGCCAGCGCCCAGGCGTGAAGGCTCATCATCAGCGCCGGCGGACGCTTGTCCGATGGTAATCGGGCGCACAAGACTTCCGAGGCGCGGCGCAGCACTGCAAAGCTGCGATCGGCGGCTTGCCGCAAGCCCGGATCGTCATCAAAAGACAGCCCGGCCTCGAACATCGCGGAATAATAGGCCAGCTCCTCCCGGGCAAAGGCGAGATAGGCGCGCCCGACATTTTCGAAAGCGGTGAACGGCTCCGGCCGGCCGTCGTTCCAGGCGTGTTCGAGGCGATCGGCAAACAGATCGAAGCCGCGCCGGGCAACATCGGCGATCAACGCATCGCGGTCGCGGAAGTGGCGATAGGGTGCGGCGGAGCTGACACCAGCCCAGCGCGCGGCGTCGGCGAATGTGAAACCCGCCGGCCCCTTTTTCTCGATCAGATCAAGGGCGGCCTTAATCAGCGCTTCGCGCAGATTGCCGTGATGATAGCCGCGCCGCCCATCTCCGCGTCCTGCCCAGCTCATCGCCAAGACCAATTCGTCATCAATGTCCGTAATGCCGCTCGACCGACCAACATGTAAATGATCTTCACATGGCCTTCGCGCTACCTAAGCGGTTGCCGACCTCGGCGCCGGACGACCGATTCCCGGCCCCTCCGCGCCACATATCGGAGTGGCCTTGCTTCAACCTTAGATATTTGACATCACACACCGGATCGCCGTCGCGATGGCGCCGGTCGCGGAAGCCATTCCAAGGCGGCTGTGGCCCAAGCCGATCTCCCGCGTTCGGGTCTGTGAGGTGCTTGCGATCAGCGGCGGCGAACAACGCTGCAACTCCATCCGCGTGGGGCGACCGAGCGGCAACGGCTCCGGCCCCCGGCTTGCGCGGAGGCGACGAAAGCGGAGAGGTTAGGTAAGCATTTTCTGTGCGTATCAACCGGCGGGAGGGCGGCTGAGCGCTACGCGCGTTGGTCGCGCCTCAACCTCAAGCCGGGGCAAGACCTCGATTGCCGCCTTGCGGCGGAAATGACCGGGTCATTTGCGCGGCTGACGCCTCAGAGCGGGCGTATGGTCGCGGGCGCTCGGTCGCGGCGGCGGGGTCGCGAGCGAGAATGGGCCCCAGCCGCCCGCGCTCCGCGCCGATCTTGCGGCGAGGTGCGCGTGCGCGCGATTGCCGGCGGCGGACGACGCCGCCTCAAAGCGCCTTGCACGAACCGTCGCATTCGTCGGGAAACAGCGCCATGCCACAACAGCACGGACCGCGGTGGCCGACCCGTCCGAAATCCGGGCGCGGCGGCTCCTGCTGTCCCGAGAGTGCCTGCTCGCGCCGCAATTCCTCCATGCGCGCGCGGATAGTCTTGAAATCGTCGGCTGCACGCGGCGACCGCATCACCTTGCTCCCGATCCGGGCGCCGCGGCGGCAGCGGGAGAGCGCCGCCGGGCGCAGAACAATTCAGGCGGCAGGGCGGGCGCGCTGGGCGGCCGCGACCCGGGCGATCATGGCGGCGGCGTTGCCGTGCAGGATCTGCTCGCGCGCCGCCTCGCCGATATCGGCATCGGCGAGCGCTTTGCGGGTCCATGAACAGCCGAATTCGGTGCCGTCGGTGCCGCACACGATACGCTCGGCGCCGTAAAGCCGCACCCCGGCCTCGATCGCGTGCGGGCCGAACGAATTGCAATCGACATACACCTTGGCCCGGCGGAAGCGCGCCGAGGGCAGTTCTTCATCCGGGGTGTCGAGCATCGAGCGGTGGTCCATCCGCTCGATCTCGTAGGGGATGTTGCCGCCGAGATTGTGGACGTGGATCGTCGCATCGGGGTAGTCGGCGAGAAAATCGGTCAGGCACAGGGTCACCATGACCGATGACAGGCTCGCCTGCATGTCGAGCGTGCCGTTGCGGCGGCGGGCGTTGTCGGTATCGCTGGCGACCTTGGGATAGGCGTCGCCCGGCCGCGGGCCGTTATGGATAAACAGCACCGCCTGGCGGCGGTTGGCGACATCGAGCAACGGCCGCATCGCCGCGGCGTCGTTGCGGGTCAGAAAGTAATTGCCGGGGACCTGGGCGCCGATCATGCCGGGCAGGCCCAGCGCGCGCTCGAACTCGGCCACCGCGGCGGACATGTCGGTCAGCGGCAGTGCCGCATAGGCGGCAAAGCGTCCGGGATGCTTGCGGCACAGCGCCGACAGCCCGTCATTGACGGTGCGGCACAGCGCGGCGGCCTCTTCCGGCGGCTGCGCCTCGATCCAGCAGAACGAGCCCAGCAGCGACAGCACGCTGGTCTCGACTTCCTGGCGGTCCATGCGGGCGAGATGAAAATCGACATCGTCAAAGGCCTTGGCCAACGGCTCCTCGCCCATGCGCGAGGCCTTGAGCACCTCGACCCCGTCCGGATTGCGCACAATGCGCGGTTCGCGGCTGCGGGCGCGCAGCGCGTCGGCGAGTTCGGCGGGCCGCCAATGGGCATGCATGTCGATCATCATGGACTGTTTCCTCCGTGGCCGGTCATGACCGCAGCTTAACGCCGGCGTTACCGCGCGCAAAGCGCCGCCAGGATCACCGGGCGCGGCGTCGGGTTCAGGCTGCGCTCGCGCTCAATAGCCTTTCAGAAAGGCGAGGACCTGCGCGGTCCATTCCTCGGGTTTCTCAAACGGCGGCCAGTGGCCGCAATTGTTCAGCAGCACCAGGCGCGAATTGGCGACGTGGTTGATGATCGCGATCGAGACCTCGAACGGCACCATCCGGTCGTAGCGGCCGTGGATCAGCAGCACCGGCTGCCTGATGCCGGGGAGATCGGGCGTGTAATCGTGCGGCAGGCTGACCGATTGCGCCCGCGCGGCGGCGAATTGCGGCGACCAGGTATGGGCATGGTGGATGTAGTCGATCAACGCGTCGGTCACCAGCTGCTCGTCGTCGATATGCACGCGCAAGTAATTGGCGATGTTCTCGCGGCTCGGATTGTCGAGCGCCCGGCGCGTCGCCCGGCTGCCCTCCGAGGGGCGGTTGGCCATCAGGTAGCGGTCGCCGCCGGTGCCGATATGCGAGCCGCCCATCACAAATTTCATAACCCGGTCGGGATAGTTGATCGCGGCCACCATCGCCGATTGACCGCCTTGCGAATTGCCGACCCACGCCGCCCGCGCGATGCCGAGCGCGTCGAGCAATGCAACCGCGGTGCGCGCTTGCAAGCCGTGCACCCCTTCGCGGTAGACGATCGGGCCGGTTTTCGAGAAGTTCGGCAAATCCATCAGGATGCAGCGAAAGTGCTGCGATAACACGCCGATAACCTTGTAAAAGGTGATCCACGCCGTCGTGCCGGGTCCGTAGGAGTGCAGGAACAGGACCGGATCGCCGGCACCGAGGTCGTGATAATGCACGGTCATGCCGCCGGCTTCGACGGTCCGGCTTGTTGCTTCCTCGGTCAGGCCATTCGACGCGATAAACGGCATGGTGTTCGGCCCCCGGCGTTTTGGGTCACGGTGTGGCCGGCCGGCGTTTGACGATCAGCGCATCGACGACGGTCAGTCCCTGGCCCGCTTCGTGAACGATGACCGGGTTGAGGTCGATCTCTTCGAGCGCATCGGCATGCTCGGCGGCAAACCGCGACAAAGCGGCCATCAACTCGGCGAGCGCGGCGCGGTCCGCCGCCGGCGCGCCGCGCACCCCGTCGAACAGCGCAGCACCGCGCAATTCTCCGAGCAGCGCCAGGGCCTCGTCGCGACCGATCGGGACCGGCGCAAACACGACATCGCGCAGCACTTCGACATGGATGCCGCCCAACCCGACCATCAGCATCAATCCCCAATCGGGGTCGCGGGTCAGGCCCAGGATCACCTCGACCCCCGGGCGCGCCATGGCCTGGACCAGCACCCCCTCGATCGTCGCGGCCGGGTGGGCGGCGCGCGCATTGGCCAGCACCCGCGCATAGCCCTCGCGCGCCGCCGCCTCTCCCGAAAGCCCCAGCAGCACGGCGCCGGCCTCGGTCTTGTGCGGGATGTCCGGCGATTGCACCTTGAGCGCGACCGCGCCGCCGATGCTGCGCGCGGCGTCGACGGCGGCGTCGGCGGAAGACACCAACCTCTCGGCCGGGCGCGGCACGCCGTAAGCGGCAAGCAGCGTCTTGGCGGCGTGCTCGGTCAAGACCGGGCCGCCGGCGGCGAGCGCCGCCGCGGTTGCGGCGCGGCGGTCGGATGCGGTGATCGGCGGCGCAGACCGCTGCTGCCGGGTCTGAAAGCGGGCGTAATCGCACAACGCGCGAATCGCCCGCGCGCAGCTCGGCATCGAGGTGTAGACCGGAATGCCGGCCGCCGCAAAGGCGGCCATCGCCTGGGGCGAAGCCCCGGTATAAGTCACCAGCAGGACCGGCTTGTCCTGTGGCCCCGCCAGCGTCGCCAATTCTTCCGCGCGCTTGATCGCGGTCGCGTCATTGGCGAGCGAGCCGATCAGCAGGATCGTGTCGATCCGCTGCGACTGGCGAACGATCTCGACCAGCCGGGCATAACCGACCTCGTGGATCGCCTGTGCGGTGCCGTCAACCGGGTTTTGCGCCGAGGCGTAAGAAGGCAGCAGCGCCAGGATGCGCCGCTGAAGGTCGTCTTCGAGCACCGGCAATTCGAGCCCGTGGGCGGCCAGGATGTCGGCCATCCACACCGCACTGCCACCCGAGCCGGTGATCACCGCGACACGATTTCCCTTGGGTAGCGGGCAGAAGGCAAAGGCCGCGGCGATATCGAGCATATGGTCGAGATCCTCGCCGCGGATGATGCCGTGATGGCGGAAGACCGCGTCGTCGATGACGCCGGCATGGGCCAATGAGCCGGTATGCGAAGCGGCCGCGCGCCGTCCGGCGTCGGAGCGTCCGACTTTGGCGACGATCAGCGGCTTGCCGGCGCGCGCCGCCTTGTCGGCGACCGCGCGAAAACGCCGGGCGTCGCGGATCGCTTCGAGATAGAGCAGGAACAAATCGGCGCCGCCGTGATCGAGCGCCCAATCGACATAATCATGCGCCTCCAGCACGGTCTGATTGCCGGCGCTGACCTGGTAGGTGAAACGCAATTGCCGGTCGCGGCCGCGGTTCAGAAAGGCGAAGGTCAAGGCGCCGCTCTGGCAACTGACGGCGATCGGCCGACCATGCGGCGAGGCCGGCAACAGCGGCCGCGAGGGGTCGTGAAACACCGGGCTGAAGGTCGCGACAACCCGCTGCAGCGGATTGACAAGCCCCTCGGAATTGGGTCCACAGACGAGGATGCCATGCTTTTCGACAACCCTCTGCAGTTCCGCGTCGCGAGCCTGCGCCGCCGCCCCCTTTTCCTCGGCAAAGCCGGAACTGATCACGACCGCGGCGCGGATGCCGCGCCCGCCGCATTCGTCGAGCGCCTGCGGCACCACCGCCGCCGGCACGACCACGACGGCAAGATCGGGCGCTTCCGGCAACTCGGCCGCTGAGGCGTAGGCGCGCAGGCCCAGAACCTCGCTGCGGCTGCGCGTCACCGGATAGATGCGGCCCTGATAGCCGTGGCCGATCAGGGTGTGGGTCAAACGCCCGCGCAATGTCTCGGTG
>JAJPIH010000485.1 GCA_021324875.1 Alphaproteobacteria bacterium | reverse complement strand
GGCCCCGAATCGCCGGTAGCCAATTACTTCGACATCAATTGGCATCCGGCGCGCGCCGATCTCGAAGGCCGGGTGTTGTTGCCGGTGCTCGGCGACCAATACGGGGCCATTCTCGAACAGGGCGAGATAGTCCTGCGCTTTGACGCCGCCGAAGGCAGCTTCAGCGCCTGGTATTTCAACCACCGCTTCCCGATCTCGCCACGCTCCCACGCCGCGATCCTCGCCGGCGGCGGCGAGCCGCTGGCGGCGCTCGCGCGCGATTTCGCCGCTCTGGCCCGGCTGCCGACGCAAGCGGCGCGCGAACGGGCGGCGGAATTGAAGCGCGCTCTGGCGCAGCGCGCCGCCTCGCCGGCCGTCGCCGCGGCGATCGCCGACGCCGTCGGCCAATTCGTCGGCACACCCGGCGACCGGGAGAGCTTTGCGCCGTTGCACCGGCTGCTTGAAGCGCAATCCTATCGCATCGCCGATTGGCGCGTGGCCGGCGAGGAAATCAATTATCGGCGGTTTTTCAACATCAACGATCTTGCCGGATTGCGTATGGAACTGCCGGAGCTGTTCGAGCAGACGCACCGGCTGATCTTCGACCTGGTGGCCCGCGGTGATGTCGAGGGATTGCGCATCGATCATATCGACGGCCTGTTCGACCCGCGCGGCTATTGCGAGGCTCTGCAGCAGCGCGCTGCGGCGCTCGCGCGGCCGCTTTATGTGGTGGTCGAGAAAATTCTTGCCCGTTACGAAACCCTTCCCGATTGGCCGGTGGCCGGGACCACCGGCTACGATTTTGTCAATCAGGTGCTGGCGCTTTTTGTCGATCCGGCGGGTGAAGCGGCAATCACCCGGCTTTATCGCCGGATGGCGCCGCATGCGGAAAGCTTCGACGAGGTGCTGTATGCGAGCAAAAAACGGATCATGCAGATCAACCTCGCGAGCGAGATGAATGTGCTCGCCCGCGAGTTTCATCAGCTCGCGATGCGCGATTGGCGGACCCGCGACTTTACCCAGAACCGGGTCCTGGCCGCACTCGAAGAGGTGGTTGCGGCGTTTCCGGTCTACCGCACTTATGTGTCACAGCGCGGCGCCAGCGCCGACGATGTGCGCTATATCGATTGGGCTTTGGGCATCGCGCGCAAACGTTGGCGCGGGGCTGACCTCAGTATTTTCGACTTCTTGCGGCGGGTGATCAGCGGCGAGGCGGCGGGCCCGCAGGACGACGCCAGCCCCGGCGGACCGCTCTACGCCGCAATGCATTTCCAGCAAGTTACCGGACCGGTCATGGCCAAGGCGGCGGAAGACACCGCATTTTATCGCTATGTCCGGCTGCTGGCGCTTAACGAGGTGGGCGGCGATCCTCGCCGTTTCGGCATTTCGGTCGCCGCCTTTCACCATCTGGCGCAGCAGCGCGCCCGGCAATGGCCGCAGGCGATGGTCGCGACCGCCACCCATGACACCAAGCGCGGCGAGGACACTCGCCTGCGTCTGGCACTCCTGTCCGAGATCCCGCGCGAATGGAGCCGCCGGGTATTTCAGTGGTTGCGGCTCAACCGATCGCGCCGCGCCGTCATCGAAGGCGAGATCATCCCCGATCGCGACGTCGAATATTTGTTTTACCAGTCCCTGTTCGGTATCTGGCCGCCGGGCCTCAAGCCGGACGACCTGGCGGGGGTTGCCGCCTTGGCCGAGCGGCTTGACGCCTACATGATCAAGGCGGTGCGCGAACGCAAGCTCGCGACCAGCTGGAGCAACCCGAACAGCCAATACGAGGCGGCGCTGTCGCGCTATGTTCGCGGCGTCCTCGACGTGTCGCGGCCGAACCCGTTCCTCGCCGATTTCCAGCTCTTTGTCGGCGATGTCGAACGGGCCGCGGCGATCGCCTCCCTGGCGCAATTGACGCTGAAGCTGACCGTCCCCGGCATCCCCGACATCTACCAGGGTTGCGAGTTGTGGGATTTCAGCCTTGTCGATCCCGACAACCGGCGGCCGGTGGATTGGGCGACGCGTCGCCGGTTGCTGGCCAATTTGGCCACAGCGCAGCCGCAAGAGCTGATCCGCGAATGGCAGGACGGGCGCGGGAAATTGTTTGTGACGTGGCGGTTGCTTAATCTACGGCGTCTTCACCCGCTGCTGTTCTCGGCCGGCGATTACCAGCCGCTCGAAGTCTCCGGGGCGCGCAGCCAGCATGTCTGCGCCTTTGCCCGCAGCCATGAAGGCCTGTCGCTGGTGGTCGCGGTCCCTCGCTTGGTCTGCCAGCTGCACTATGCCGACCTTGCCCTCGACTGGGGCGACACCGAGGTGACGATGCCGCCAAACGGGGTATGGCAGGATGTGTTCGAAGGTCGCCGGCTCGATCGCCAGGATCGCATCTCGGCCGCCGATCTGTTCCGTCATTTCCCGGTGGCGGTGCTGATCGGCCGATAGCCGCAACGAAATTTTCAAACACTTCTGCAAGACGCGGCCGAAAGCGCTATAATTGCGACCAACGCGAGCTTGGGTACTGCGCCGCGGGATCCCGGGTTACCCTGGCGGCCGGCCCAGGGGGTCGGCAGGGGAGGCGGGGCCCAGGCCTCCCCGCCCGCTCCCTGCTCTCACCCCCTGTCAACCTTGCGCGTGGAGGACCTTGCCGCCGGCGGTCACCGGCTCGGCGGCGATCAGCACAAACGCGATCACGCAGGGCTCGGTCCCGCGGTTGACCCAATTATGGATCGTGCCCCGCTGGACGAGGACGTCGCCGGCTTTCAGATGCACCGTGGTGTCGTCGAGTTCCATATCGATCTCGCCTTTCATGACGACGGCATAATCGATCGAGTCGGTGCGGTGGTTGCGCGGCGCATTGCCCGGCGCCAGTTCCAGCACCCGGAACACGGTGCCGTTGGGCAGCGTGGTACTGGTCTGGCGGCGGCTCTGATCGGCGCTGCCGTTGTTGTCGACCGGAAAGCCCTCGGTCGTCCACACGACGCTGGCGGTGGCCCCGGGCCGCGCCGAGACCAGGTTTGTCGCGATCTCGTCGATCAGCACGACGGCGCGGCCGTTTTCGTCATGGCCGGTAACGACCCGGCGCAGTTGCAACGCCATGACACACCTCCTGGCAACAGAACAGCAGCCGATCTTTGGGCCGGGCGCTGGCTTTGGCAATATCGGCAGGTGCATGTCGCCGGCGAAACGCGCATAGTCGCCGGCAAAGCGCGGAGTTGGCCCGATGCTTTTGCGTGTGCGCTCGATCACTTACCTCGCCGAGGCGATCAACGGCTATGAGCTCGTCGATCCGCGCGGACGCGACCTGCCGCGCTTTGCCGCCGGGGCGCATATCGCGGTGCGGCACGGCGACAGCGCGGTGCGCGATTATTCGCTGTGGAACGACCCGGCCGAGCGGCGGCACTACTGCATCGCGGTGCTGCGCGAAGCCATAGGCGAGGGCTCGCGGCATTGGCACGAGGCGGTGCGCGTCGGCGATATCGTCGAAGCCTCGATGCCGCGCAATAACTTCGCCTTGACCGACGAGGCGCAGCACTACCTGCTGCTCGCGGGCGGCATCGGCATCACGCCGCTGATGGCGATGATCGCCGAATTGCGTCGGCGCCGCGCCGATTTTCTGCTGCATTACTGCACCCGTTCGCCGGAAGCGACCGCGTTTCGCGACGAACTCGGCCTGCTCGCGGCGCAGGGGCGGGTGCGGTTTCACCATGATGGCGGCGACCCGGCGCGCGGGCTCGACATCGCCCCGCCTTGCGCGACCCGCAGCCGGGAACCCATCTCTATTATTGCGGGCCGGCGGGCATGATGCGGGCCGCGGCAGCGGCCGCGGCGGATTGGCCGCCGGGTAGCGTCCATTGCGAATATTTCACCGGCCCGGCCGCTCGTCCGCCCGAACCTGTGGGCGAAGAACGGCCGTTTCGGGTTCGTCTCGCCAAGAGCGGCCGGGAATACGACATTCCGCCCGGCGAAACGATCCTCGATGTGCTGCGCCGCCACGAGATCGCGGTAAAGGCGTCGTGCGAACTCGGCTATTGCGGGACCTGTCTGACCGCCTATCGCTCGGGCGAGCCCGACCATCGCGACCAGATCCTGTCCGACGCCGATCGCCGGCGCTATGTGCTGATCTGCTGTGCGCGGGCGAAGACCCCGGTTCTCGAACTCGATCTGTAGCGCGAGCGCGGCGCCGCCGGGCGCAACCGCGACGCCGCTCGCGCCGCTCAGCGGGGCAGGGCGCTCTTGCGCTCCCAATAATCGCTTGCCGCCGGAAACACCGATTGGCAGCGCGTCGCTTCCGGGGCGCCGTCGAGGGTATCGGCAGCGGCGCGCCAGACCGCATAATGCGGGGTGGCGCGGTGGGCCTCGAGCGCCGCCTGGTCGCGGTAGACCTCGTAAAAATAATAGACGTTCGGGTCCTGGCCGTCTTGCAGCACGTTGAAGCGAAAGCATCCCGGCTCATCGCGCTCGGAGCCGAGGGCGTCGACCTCGATCGCCTTCAGAAAGCGCTCGCGTTCTTGCGGCTTCACCCGCACCTTGACCCACATCGCCAGCATCTCGCCCTCCATTGTCGTTCGATCATGGGCCGCGGCCGGGCGCGCCTCTCACCCTTGCCCGCCACGTCCCGGAAGCGTCCAGTTGCCCGCATTAGCCCCAGGTCGCTTGTCCGCCAACGGCGGTGATCGTGATATGGCCCATGGTTGTGTCGGCTTTGGCGCCATGCCAATGCCGCTCGCCGGCCTTGATCAGAACGACGTCGCCGACATTGATCTCGCGCTGTTCGTGCTCGGTGGCGACCATGCCCGAGCCCGAGGTCACGATCAGGATCTGATCGCAGGTATGGGTGTGCCAGCCGGTCGTGCAGCCCTGACTGAAATTGACAATGCTGCAATTGTAATTGGTCGACTCTCCGGGTTCTAAAATCTGCTGGCGCGAACGCTGAACCGGACCGGTCCACCCTTCGATCGGCACCGCGGCACCATCGATCGGGATGTTCGGGATGTCTTTGAGCGTAACGACCTTCATGACGATCTCCCTTGCTTTTGCGGAATGAACACACGGCGGCCGGGTTCGAGCTTATCACAGGCGCGCCGTCCGGCGTCTGCGTGAATGTCGCTGACCCGCGCCGCGCCGAAGGGCGCGCCGTGGCGTCTGGCGTCGCGGCCCGGCTTGGTGTTTGTGCGGGGTCAGGAAGGCGGCGGAGCGGGCTATTCAGGCCGAGCCGGTCACAAGACCGACTCGACCCATTCGTATAATTTGCTCTTGGGCAGCGCTCCGACCTTGGTCGCCGCAACCTTCCCGTTGCGGAACAGGATCATGGTCGGGATCCCGCGCACCCCGTATTTTGTCGGCGCCAGCGGGTTCTCGTCGATATTGACCTTGGCGACGGTCAACTGCCCGGCCTTGTCGGCGGCAAGGTCTTCGAGAAGCGGCGCAATCATCTTGCACGGACCGCACCATTCCGCCCAGAAATCGACCAATACCGGGCCCTCCGCGCGCAGCACCCGCGTTTCGAAATCGCTGTCCGTCACCGTGGTCGGTTTCATTGCGCTCGATCCTTCTGAAGGGCTCTGGGCACATTTGGGGGCGGCGCCAAAGCCGCGTCAAGGCGCGTGAGCGGCGAGCTTTTCGGGGCTGACCGGCATCAGCAGCGGCATCTCGGTCCACAACAATGCGCAGCGGATCTCGCGGCCGGGATAAATCCGCCGCAGCGCTTCGCGATAGGTCGCCAGTTGCCGCACATAAAGGGGCGCCACCCCGTCTTCGTCGGCGGGGACCGGGCGCATGGTCTTGTAATCGACGATCAGCACATAATCGTCCTCGACCAGCAGGCGGTCGATTTGGCCCGACAAGACGTGGCCCCCGATCAGGCCGACCAGGGGTACTTCGGCTTGCGAGCGCGGCCCGAACAAGGCGGTGAATTCAGGGTGGTGGAGCACGGCGAGGGTTTTTTCGCGGATGTCGTCCTGTTCTTCCGGTTCGAGCCGATGAAGCGGCCGGGCAAGATAGCGCCGTGCCGCCGCGTCGCGCTCGGCCTCAGGCAGTTCGGGCAGGCCCTGCAAGAGCCGGTGGATAATCAGGCCGCGCTTAAAGCGGTCGCGACCAACGCTTTTGAGGGGCGACAGGACCGGCGGCTCCTCGCCCGTGGGGCGTGACGGGAATAGCGGACGCGGCGGGTCGGGTTCGACCGGAGGCGCGCGGTCCACCCAGCCGGGTGGCGCCGTCTCCGTCACCGTCGCGCGCGGCCTCGGGCGGCGTTGTGGCGCCACGCTCTGCGGGCATTCGAGGCGCCAGCCCGTGCCTGTCCAGCCCTCGGCCGCACCGACGAGCGGGGTTGCATCGAAATCAAAAGCCTCTGCACAGGCCTGGAGACCGGGCAGGCTCAGCTTATACCAGCAGCCATCGGCGGGCTCGCGCCGGGTCCGCCACCCGCAAATGTAAAGCCGGTCCTGCGCCCGCGTCAGCGCCACATACAAAAGCCGGCGGTATTCTTGTAATTGGCGGTCGCGCCAAGCGGATTTTTCCCGGGCATAAGCGG
>JAJPIH010000408.1 GCA_021324875.1 Alphaproteobacteria bacterium | reverse complement strand
GCGATCGCGCCGACAACTGCATCATCGTCTGCTCGATCGAGAACATCGATCCGATGGGGGTCCATACCGGCGATTCGGTGTGCGTGGCGCCGGCGCTGACCCTGACCGACAAGGAGTTTCAGCTGATGCGCAACGCCGCGATCGCGGTGCTGCGCGAGATCGGGGTCGACACCGGCGGGTCCAATGTCCAGTTCGCGATCAATCCCGAGGATGGGCGGCTGGTCGTGATCGAGATGAACCCGCGGGTCTCGCGCTCCTCGGCGCTGGCGTCAAAGGCGACCGGGTTTCCGATCGCCAAGGTCGCGGCCAAGCTTGCGGTCGGCTACACGCTTGACGAGCTGGCCAACGAGATCACCCGCGTCACGCCGGCCTCGTTCGAGCCGACGATCGACTATGTCGTCACCAAGATGCCGCGGTTCACCTTCGAGAAGTTTCCGGGGACCGAGCCGTATTTGACGACCTCGATGAAGTCGGTCGGCGAGGCGATGGCGATCGGGCGCAGCTGGGCCGAATCGGTGCACAAGGCGCTGCGCTCGATGGAAACCGGGCTGACCGGTTTTGACGACATTGTGATCGCCGGTGTCGAAAGCGCGGGCCGCGACGCGGTCAAGGCCGCCCTGGCGCGGCCCACCCCCGACCGGCTGTTGCTGATCGCGCAGGCTTACCGGGAGGGTTTGTCGACCGCCGAGATCCATGCCGCCTGCCGCTTCGAGCCCTGGTTTCTGGAGCGCATCCGCGAGATTGTAGACACCGAAGCAACGGTGCGCCGCGACGGCCTGCCGGCCGACCGCAGCGGGTTGCTGCGGCTCAAGGAGATGGGATTTTCCGACGCGCGGCTCGCCCGCCTCGCCGGTCTCGACGAAGCCGAGGTCGCGGCCCGCAGGCGCCGTCTCGGCCTCGGCCCGGTCTACAAACGCATCGACACCTGCGCCGCGGAGTTCGGCTCGCTCACCTCCTATCTCTATTCGTGCTACGAGGGCGACGGGGCCGCACCGGCCGAATGCGAGGCCGATCCCAGCGCCCGTGACAAGGTCGTCATCCTCGGCGGCGGACCCAACCGCATCGGCCAGGGCATCGAATTCGATTATTGCTGCGTTCATGCCGCCTATGCGCTGGCCGAGGCCGGCATCGAAACGATCATGGTCAATTGCAACCCCGAGACCGTTTCGACCGATTACGACACCTCCGACCGGCTTTATTTCGAGCCGCTGACCGCCGAAGATGTGATCGAAATCGTCCGCGTCGAGCAGCGCCGCGGCAATTTGCTTGGCGTCATCGTGCAGTTCGGCGGCCAGACGCCGCTCAAACTGGCAACGGCGCTCGAAAGCGCCAACATCCCGATCCTCGGCACCTCGCCTGACGCGATCGATCTAGCCGAAGATCGCCGCCGCTTTCAGCAATTGCTGAACCGCCTCGGGCTGCGCCAGCCCGACAACGGTACCGCGGTTTCGCCCGAAGAAGCCGAGGCGGTGGCGCGGCGGATCGGCTATCCGGTGGTGATCCGCCCCTCCTATGTGCTTGGCGGCCGGGCGATGGAGATCGTGCACGACGCCGCCGGGCTCACCCGCTATATGCGTCAAGCGGTCAGCGTCTCGGGGACGAGCCCGGTGTTGATCGACCGTTATCTACAGGACGCGATCGAGGTCGATGTCGACGCGGTCAGCGACGGCGAAGAGATCCGCGTCGCCGGCATCATGGAGCATATCGAAGAGGCCGGCATCCACTCCGGCGACAGCGCCTGCTCGCTGCCGCCTTATAGCCTGGGCGAGGCGACGATTGCCGAACTCGAGCGCCAGACCGTGGCCCTGGCGCGGGCGCTCGGGGTGGTCGGGCTGATGAACGTCCAGTTCGCGGTCAAGGGCGGCGAGATCTACGTGCTCGAAGTCAATCCGCGCGCCTCGCGCACGGTCCCGTTTGTCGCCAAGGCGACCGGAGTGGCGATCGCCAAACTGGCGGCGCGGGCGATGATCGGCGAGCGGCTCGGGCCGGCGCCGCGGCGGCCGCCCTCAAAGCCGGGGCATGTCGCGGTCAAGGAGGCGGTGCTCCCGTTTGCCCGCTTTCCCGGTGTCGATTTGATCCTCGGTCCGGAAATGAAATCGACCGGCGAAGTGATGGGGCTCGATATCGATTTCGGCCGCGCCTTTGCCAAATCGCAGCTCGGCAGCGGCACCCAGTTGCCGCTCGCCGGCGCGGTCTTTGTCTCGGTGCGCGACCGCGACAAGGCGGCCCTGGTCGAGCCGTGCCGCAAGCTCGTCGCGATGGGGTTCCGGCTGGTTGCAACCGAGGGTACGGCAGCCACCCTCGCCGCCGCCGGGTTGCCGGTCAGCCGCGTCAACAAAGTCCGCGAGGGTCGCCCGCATATCGTGGATTACATGCTCAACGGCGACGTACAACTGGTGTTCAACACGACCGAGGGGGCCCAGGCGATCGCCGACAGCTTCAGTCTGCGCCGCACCGCACTGACCCATGCAATCCCTTATTACACCACGGTCGCCGGGGCGCGGGCGGCGGTTCAGGCGATCGCCGCGCTGCGCAGCGGGAGCCTTGAAGTTGCACCGCTGCAATCTTACCTCTGAGGGCCGCGCGGCGCTCCGCCGCCTTCCACCAACCCAGGATAGCGACGCCGTCTTCGATGAACAAAATCCCGATGACGACCGAGGGGTATAACCGGCTTCGCGAGGAGCTCCGACAGCTTAAAACGGTCGAACGGCCGGCGATCATTCGCGCGATCGCCGAGGCGCGGTCACACGGCGATCTCGCTGAAAACGCTGAATACCACGCCGCTCGCGAACGCCAAAGTTTTATCGAAGGGCGGGTCATAGAACTCGAAGACAAGCTCGCCCGCGCCGAGGTCATCGACGTGTCGAAACTGTCCGGGTCGGTGGTCAAGTTTGGCGCCCGCGTCACCTTGGCCGACGAGGAAAGCGACGAGGAGCAGACCTTCCAGATCGTCGGCGAGGACGAGGCCGATGTCAGCCGCGGACGGCTGTCGGTCACCTCACCCCTGGCGCGCGCCCTGATCGGCAAGGGCAAAGGCGACAGTGTCGAGGTAACGACGCCGCGCGGCGCCAAATCCTACGAGGTCGTCACCGTCGATTTCGGCTGATCCGGGGTCGATTTCGGCTGACCCGGGGTCGATCTCGGCTGACCCGGGCGCACGCTGCGCAACAGCACAAAGCCGGCGCGGGCCCCGAGAGCAGCAACGCGACCAGTACCCCGAGGCGGATATCGATATCATAGCCCTTCTCGGGAAGGCGAGGGGGCCAACGAACAGGCTCATCGTAAAGCCGATCCCGGTCAGCACCGCGGCGCCGTAAATCGGCGGGCTCGTCACTCGGCGGCGCGCTCGTCAACCCCGGCCGGGGACGGGATTTCGCCGATCGGGATTCCCGGCTCGTCCTTGGAGACGCGCAAGGTCAGGGCCGATTTGACATGCGCGACATTGGGCGCCGAGGTCAGTTTGGCGCTCAGAAACCGCAGATAGCTGTCCCAATCGGCGGCGACGATTTTGAGCAGAAAATCGGTCTCGCCGGTCAGCATGTGCGCCTCGCGCACCTCGGGCCAGGTCGCAACCAACTGCTCGAAGGCTCTGAGGTCGGCTTCGGCCTGACTGGCCAAACCGACCTGGGCGAACACCGTGACCCCATAACCCAGCGCCTCGGGCGCCAAATCGGCGTGGTAGCCGCGAATCACCCCGGCCTCTTCGAGCGCACGCACGCGGCGCAGGCAGGGGGGCGCCGAAATCCCGACGCGGCGGGCGAGTTCGACATTGGTGATGCGGCCCTCGGCCTGCAAATTCTGCAATATTCGATAATCGATCGGGTCGAGTCTGAACCGCCGCATCTGATCCGCCTCCGGCGAAGGCCCGGATCATAGAAAGCTCGAGGCCGAAGCGCAATTTTATTGCGCAGAGCGAGGCTCTCAGCCGCCTTTGCGTGCTCTTTCGGGCGGCATTGCCCGGGCGGCGGCCGCGAGCTAGGATCATCCCCATCCTCGGCAAGACAGGGAGCTTGCCCGCCGGCGATGCGCGGGCGGCAAGCAGAGGAGGCTCCGATCAGCGCGGTCGAGACCATCCCGCTCGCGGCGTGGCGGGGCCCGTTTGCGGTCGGCGAAGAACGGCCGGTCACAGCCCTCGAATCGGGCAAGGTGCTGTTTTTCCCCAAACTCGAATTTCCGTTGGCCGGGGCCTATGGCGAATTGCTTGCGGACGATTTCGCTCCTGCGGCGAGAAAGAACATCAGCTACGATCCGGCTAGCGGGGTCGTCAAAGGAGCCGCTGCGGGCGATCGGCACATGCCGCTGCTGCGGCGGATGATGGGTGAGTTTTCCGACGCGGCTTTGCGCTTTGTGACGGAGCTGTGTCCGCGCTACGCCGCCGGCATCGCGCGGGGCCGGGCCAGCTACCGCCCGGTTGAAATCGCCGGCCGGCACTATTCGCCGCGCAAGGACGACCGCCTCCTGCATGTCGACGCATTCCCGTCGACCCCGACAAGGGGGCGCCGCATCCTGCGTCTGTTCTGCAATGTCAATCCTGCCGGCGAGCCGCGGCTGTGGCATCTTGGCAGGCCGTTTGCGGCGCTTGCCGAAGCGTTCTGGCCGCGCCTGCCGCCGCCCATGCCGGCCACCGCCTGGCTGCTGGCCGCGCTTGGCGTCACCCGCGGCCGGCGCAGCCGCTATGACCAGCTGATGCTGGCGCTGCATGACCGCGTGAAGCAGGACGCCTCGTTCCAGGCCGAGGGGATAGTCGCGCAGATCGCGTTTCCGGCGGGATCGAGCTGGCTGTGTTTTACCGACGCGGTCGTTCACGCCGCACTCGCCGGCCAATATGCGCTCGAACAGACATTTTATCTCGATCTCGGCGCGATGGCCGATCCGGAACGTGCGCCATTGCGGGTGCTGGAGCGGTTGGCCGGGCGTCGCTTGAGTTGATCGCCGCCCGGCATTTGCGATCGGCTTGTCCGGCGCGCCGGCTTTTCGTAAACGAGGCCGATGTCCGTCCTCAGCGCCGTCGCCGACTTGCCGCCCGTCGCCGCGGGTACTGCGCTCCCGGTGGTGTGGGCGCTGCATGACGGCAAGGCGGGGATGCGCAGCCAGGCGCTGGGGCTGGCCGAGGCGACCGGCTTTCGCCTCGTCGAAAAGCCGCTCGCGGTCGGCCTGCCGTGGACGCTGCTGCCGCCGCAATTGTGGCCGGTCTCACGGCGGACGGTCGGCGGCGGCGAAACGCAGCTGGCGGCTCCGTGGCCCGATCTGGTGGTCGGCTGCGGACGCAACACGGTGGTGCCGGCGCTGGCGATCGGCCGCGCCGCCGGCGGAGGGACCGTCCTTGCCCAGGTTCAGGATCCGCGCCGCGGCCGCGACGCCTTCGACCTGATCGTCGTGCCCGCGCATGACCGCCTGCGCGGATCGCGGGTGCTCGCAACGCTGGGCGCGGTGCATCGCGTCACCGCCGCCCGGCTCGCCGCCGAACGGGCGCGGTTTCCCGGGCTCGAGACGCTGCCCCGGCCGGTGCTGACGGTGCTGCTCGGCGGCAGCAACCGGGCCTATCGGCTGACCCGGCGGCGGCTCGGCGAGATCGCCGAAATTGTTGCATGCTATCTGCGCGAGACCGGCGGTGCGGCCCTTGTAACACCCTCGCGGCGGACGACCGCGGCGGGGCTGGCGCTGTTTGGCGAGCGGCTCGCCGGCTTGCCGGCGAAGGTCTGGGACGGGGTCGGCGACAATCCCTATTTTGCCTTTCTGGCGGTTGCCGACGCCTTTCTCGTGACCGCGGATTCGGTGTCGATGATCACCGAGGCGGCGGCCACCGGCAAGCCGGTCCATATTCTCGCCCTCGACGGCGGCAATGCCAAATTTGCCCGCTTTCACCGGCAGATGCAGCAGGCCGGCATCACCCGGCCATTTGCCGGGCGCATCGAGAATTGGAGCTATGCCGTCCCCGACGACACCGCGCGCGCCGCTGCGGTCTTGCGTCAACTGGTGTTGAGCCGAATTGGCCGACGCGCGTCCCTATAGCGCGGTTGCGCTCTATGCCGCCGCCGCCGCATTTGCGGCCGTCGGCTTGTGGCTGTGGCCGGCCGCCGATCTCTGGCTTAGCGGCCTGTTTTTTGCGCCGGGGCGCGGCTTTGTGCTGCGCGACTGGTGGCCGGTCGTGCTGGTTTATCGTTTGGTGCCGTGGCTCGCTTGGGGGATCGCGGTTTTAGTCGCGATGGCCGCCCTATGGCTGTTCCTGGTCCGGCGGCCGCTCTGGCGGTTCGACCGCAAGGCGCTGCTGTTTATCGCTTTTTCGATCGCGCTCGGGCCCGGCCGATCGCCAATACGGTGCTCAAGGACCATTGGGGTCGCGCCCGCCCGACCACGGTCGAAGCCTTTGGCGGCCCGCGCCATTTCACCCCGGCGCCGCTGCCGGCGACGCAGTGCGCGCGCAATTGCGCGTTTGTGTCGGGCCATGCGGCGCTGGGGTTTTCGCTTGTCGCCTTTGCCTTTCTCGTCCCGCCAGGGCGCGGGCAAAGGCGGGCGATCGCGGCGGCGGCGGGCTTTGGCGCGCTCGTCGGTCTGGTGCGCATCGCGCAAGGCGGCCATTTCCTGTCCGATGTCGTGTGGGCGGAACTGGTCGTCTTCGCGGTCACCGCATTCTGCCATTGGAGCATCGTCGAGCGCGATGTGTTTGCCGCCGCGCCGGCGGTTCGTTTTTACACCGCCGCCGGGCGCACGGCGCGCGCCGGCATGGCGCGATTACGCATGTCGCCGGCGGCAAGGACCGCCGCCGCCACGCTGCTGACGGCGCTGTTGGTGGCGCTGTCGATCGCCTATCTCGATCGGCCGGCGGCGCTGTGGGCGCACCACGAGCCGGGCGGGGTCAAGGCGCCGTTCCTGGCGGTCACGATGCTCGGCGAGGCGTGGGGCTGGCTTCTGGTTTTCGCCGTCGGCTTTGCCGCATTGCATTGGGGCGGGGCGTTGCCGGGATTGCGCCCTTGGGCGGGTCCGATGCGGGCCGCCTCGGGGGTTCCGGCGTTTTTGTTCGCGGCGATCGTGGTCGCCGGCCTCGCCGCCGATGTGATCAAGATCGCCCTCGGCCGGATGCGCCCGAAATTGCTGTTCGACGGCGCCCTTTACGGGTTCACGGGCGTTTCCTGGCGCCCTGACCACTGGTCGTTCCCGTCGGGCCACACCGCGACCTTTGTTGCCTTGGCGGCGGCGCTGTGGTGGCTGTGGCCGCGTCATATCCTGTTTTATATTGCGATCGCGGCGCTGGTCGCGGCCAGCCGAATCGTTGTCGGGGCGCACTATCCAAGCGATGTGATCGCGGCCGGCTTTATCGCGGTGCTGACCACCTGGGGTGTTGCCGTGGGTTTCGCGCGCGGCGGCATCGATCTCGCGGCTGCCGCCCGCGGCCGGCCGGGTCTGGCGGCCCTGCCGCCCTGGCCGTGTCGGCGCTGGCGCGCGACCCCGGCGCGGGCAGCGGCCCCCGCTTGCACCCCCTCGCTTGCCTCGCCGCCAAGCGGTGTAGTATCGCCAGATCATGGTTCTGCACATCGAGACGTTTAGCAACGCAACCGGCGGCAATACTCTCTATAAGGCGCTGACCCATCCCCATGCCGCCGCGCTGGCGCGGGCCTTGGTAAAAACGCTGGCCGCGCAAGGACCGGTCGCGATCTTCGACCCGAACGGCGCGGCGGAGACGTTTGCCGAGCTGTTCGGGCTTGACCGGGTCGCAATCGCCGGGGTTTTTGCCCAGCAGGTCGAGCGTCTGGGCCAGGTTGTGCTCGGGCGCCCTGTGGCGCCGGTCACCGAGCTTGCCGCCGTGGGCGCGCGCACGCTCCTGATCGCGGCATTTGACGCCGAGCGGCTGGCGCGGCAGCTCGAACCCGTGCTGCCCTCGCACCTGACGCTGTTGAGCTTTGATGCGCTGCGGCTTCCCGCCGAGCGGCTCAGCAATCCGGGGCATTATCTCGATCCGCTCAATTTCGCCACCAATTTCGCCTTTTTTCGCGACACCGCGCGGCTCCATACGCGGCTTGTGACCGTGAACTATTGGTCGGGCTATGGCGGCGGCGCGGTCAGCTATTGGCTGACGCTGTTTGGCGAAGATGGCGGCGTGTTGGCCGAATGGTGCGAGCCCGCCGGGCCGGCGGGATCGATCCTCGCGCTCGACAGCCGCGCGGTGCGGGCGCGGTTCGGCCTGCCCGAATTCTGCGGACAGCTGTTTGTGCATGTCGTCGGCGCCGCCGGTCATGACGTGGTCAAATATGCGCTCGACACCTTTGGCGAGCCCGCTTGCGCGGCACCACCGGCGGTGCGGACATTGTCGACGACCCATGACGCCAACGCCTGGCCGGCCGAGCGCTACGCCGGATTGCCGGCGCCTGCGGCCGGCGAACAGCTGGTTTTGTGGGTGCAGAACAGCCATCCGCTGCCGATCCCGGCCGGCGCGATCGCGCTCAACCGGATGGGCGACGACCACGTCGTGCCGCTGCGCGAGCCGATCGCGCCCTTTGCCAGCCGCGCGCTCGACGTTGCCGAATTGCTGCCCGGCCTCGCCTGGCCGGCTCAGCTCGAGTTGCGCGCCGGCAAGCATGTTGTCCGCCCGCGCTACGAAATTATCGAGCGCGGCCGGCGGCGGATCGCCCATGTCAATGTCGAGCGCGGCGATCTGGCGCCCGACCCCAACCTGAAGCGGCTCGCTCTGTTGCTCGGCAAAGGCTATCTGCTGCCGGCGCCGGTGCTGCCGCGGCGCAAATGGCGCACCGAACTGCTGCCGACGCCGATGGCGACCACCCAGGCGGAATTGCCGATCGCGGCCCTGGTCTTTGACGCGGAAGGCAACGAAGTGGCGCGGCGGCGGCTGGGCCGGTTGCCGCGCTCTCACGCCACCGCCCTCGACCTTGACACGATCGCCGGGCTCGAGGCGCTCGACAACGGCTACGGCCATATCGAGCTTGTCTATGATCTTGCCGAAGGCGGCGACGGGGACGGCTGGCTGCATGCGATCTTTCGCTACCACCGCCGCGACAGCGGCCACGCCGCCGAGACCAGTTTCGGCGCCCATGTCTTCAATACCCCGCTGACCTATCGCGACGAGCCGCAATCCTACAAAGGTCCGCCGCCGGGATTGTCGACCCGGCTGTTTTTGCGCCTGGGCGAGCCTCCCTACGATACGCTGTGCCATCTGATCTATCCGGCATCGCGGCCGTGGCGGCAGACCAGCGCCACCGAGGTGATCCTCTATGACGGCAACGGGGAGGAGGTCGCGCGCCGCGGCCTCGCCATCCCGTGCTCGGGCTCGCGGCTGTGGCGCTATCGCCGGCTGTTCGACGACGACGCCCGGGCCCGCGCCGGCCGGCGCGGCTATGCGGTTATTCGCGACACAACCTGCCGTTTGTTTGGTTATCATGGGCTGGTCGGGCCCGACGGCAGCTTCAGCCTTGACCACATGTTCGGGTTTTGACCGCCCGCACGCCCTTAAAGTTGCTTTACGCCGAAATAATGTAGTAAGGGACAGGTATCGGGAGCAGCATGTCCGAACGCCGCCACAGCAAGGTTTTGATCATCGGCGCCGGTCCGGCCGGCTATACCGCCGCCATCTATGCCGCGCGCGCCAATCTCGCACCGTTGCTGGTCACCGGCTTGCAGCCCGGCGGCCAATTGACGATCACCACTGATGTCGAGAATTACCCGGGCTTCGCCGAGGTGAT
>JAJPIH010000220.1 GCA_021324875.1 Alphaproteobacteria bacterium | reverse complement strand
GGGCTATCCCGACCCCTTCGAAGAAGTCGCGCAGATCCGTGATTTTGTTGCGTTCTATTGGGATCGGGTCGACCATTGGTATGAGGAGGACGAGGAGATCTTTGTCCACCCGCGCGACCCGTATAAGCGCGTGGATGTCGTGCAATCCTCGCGTCTCGTCGAGGTTGTACTCGGCGGCGTGACAATCGCCACAACCCGCCGGGCCCGTTTCTTGTTCGAGACCCGGCTGCCGACCCGCTACTACATCCCGGCCGAAGACGTGCGGACCGACCTGTTGATCGCGAGCGCCAAAACGACCGCCTGCCCTTATAAAGGGAAAGCCCGGTATTGGTCTGTAAAGATCGGCGATCGGCTCTATCAAGACATTGTCTGGAGCTATCCCGACCCGATCCCGGAATGCCCGAAGATCAAGGGCTATCTGTGCTTTTTCAACGAGCAGGTCGACGAAATCCGGGTCGACGGCAAAGCCATGCCGCGGCCGATCACCCCCTGGTCGAACGACTGGAAGGAAAAGGCGGGCAGCGTCCCCGACCTTCAGGGCCCGGTAGCCCGAGCTTGATGGCGACCGGAACTTGCCCCGGGCGGTGTCGCTGACAAAGCCGCAAGCTCAGGCCACGCCCGGGCGTCGACGGCGGCGCCTCAGCCCTTGAAGGCAGACAGAAAAGTCGCAACCGCGGCGGCTGTGAGGGTGTCGATTTTCGCCCGCTCGGTCCCGCTGTCGAGACGCAAAAGATAGCGCAACTGGGTCTCGCCGCGCAGCAGCCCGACAAACTGCTCGGCGGCAAGCCGCGGATTGTCGATGCGCAAGGTTCCGGCCGCCGCGGCGGTGCGCATAAAGGCCTCGATCTGGCCGAGATTGCGCTCGGGTCCGGCGCGCCAGAACACTTCGCCTAGAGCCGGAAAGCGGCCGACTTCACCGAGGATCAGCCGATGCAGCGCGATCGCGTCAGGCGACAGCAACAGGTCGAGGAAGCGGCAACCCAGCGTCGTCAAGGAGGCGCCGACATCCTCGGGATCGAGTTCGCCGGCCGAGAAATCGGCAAAATAGCGCTCGCATTCGCGCCCGATCACCGCCCCGAACAATTCTTCCTTGCCGGCAAAATGGGCGTAAACGGTGGCTTTCGACACGCCGGCGGCGCGCGCGATCGCGTCCATGCTGACGGCGCCAAAGCCGTGTTCGAGAAACATCCGTTTGGCGGCGGCGAGGATGGTCTCGGCCTTGCCGGCGCCCTGGGTTTCGTTGGGCTCTATGCGCACGGTTGGCGGGCCCATGGTGTCCTGGTTGCCGCCGCAGCTTGACAATTTATAGGGAGGGCCTAGTTTCAGGGCAAGAATGAACTGAACGGTTTAGTTCAGAGGAAATGCGCAAGACGTTCATCCTGGTCGCCGGGTTGGCAATCCTGCTCGTGGCCGCCTATGGCGGCTGGAACTGGTGGACCGATTGGCGTTTCCAGCAATCGACCGACGACGCCTATATCGCCAGCAATGTTTCGGTGATCAGCCCCAAAGTCGAGGGCTATATCAAAGAGGTGCGGGTCGAGAACAATCAGGCGGTCAAGAAGGGCGCGGTGCTGTTTGTCATCGACAACAGCGATTTTGCCGCGCGGGTAGCGCAGGCGCAGGCGGCGGTGGCGACCGAGGAGGCCGCGGTCGCGACCGCCGGCAGCCGTCTCGATCTGCAGAAGGCGATGATCGCGCAGGCGGCGGCCGACGTGCAAGCGGCCGAGGCCGACAGCATTCGCACGCAACAGGATCTCAAACGCTATACGGCGCTGTTGACCAGCGATTTTGCCAGCCGCCAGCGCTATGACCAGGCCGCCGCCGACGCGCGCAAGGCGGCGGCCGAACTGGCGCGCGCCCGGGCCGCGGTGACCGCGGCCCAGAGCCAGTACGGTGTGTTGCAGTCGCAACGCCAGGAGGAAGTGGCGCGGTTGCAGCAAGCGCGCGCCAATTTGCGGCTCGCCCAAGATGATCTCGACAATACGGTGATCCGCGCTCCGATCTCGGGGGTCGCCGGCAACCGCGCCCGCCAGATCGGGCAGTATGTCAAACCCGGCACCGAATTGTTGTCGCTGGTGCCGCTGCCGCATGTCTATGTGACCGCCAATTTCAAGGAGACCCAATTGACCCGGATGCGACCGGGCCAGCCGGTCGAGATTTCGGTCGACGCTTATCCCGACCATCCGCTGACCGGCAAGGTCGAGAGCTTTGCTCCGGCAAGCGGCGCCGAATTCAGCCTGTTGCCGCCCGACAACGCGACCGGCAACTTCACCAAGATCGTGCAGCGGGTGCCGGTGCGCATCGCCTTGCCGAAAAACGGGCCGCTTGCCGGCCTGCTGCGCCCGGGCCTGTCGGTGACGGTGTCGGTCGACACGCGCGCGCCGGGCGAGGCGGTGGCCGCCGACGGCATTGTCGGCGCCGCCGAAGCCCGCCCCGCCACTTCGCCCGCCGCCGCGGCGCAATGACCTGGGCGCCGGTTGTCTTGCGGCGCCCGGGCTGGGCGCGTCGCCGTGCGCCACCGCCGCTGGCGCCGGCGGCAGCGACACGGCCCTCGCCGCCCCGCGCATCCGCGCCCCCGGCGGCGGCCGGCGCCCCCAGCCAGCCCAGCCTCAAGGATTGGTTCGGCGTTCTGGCGATGGCGGTCGGGCTGTTCATGGCGATCATGGACGTCCAGATCGTGACCAGCTCGCTGACCCAGATCCAGGGCGGGCTGTCGGCCAGCCCCGACGAGATCAGCTGGGCGCAAACCGCCTATCTGATCGCCGATGTCGTGATGGTGCCGCTGACCGGCACGCTGTCGCGCCTGCTCTCGACCCGCAACTTGTTCGTGGCCGCGGTGCTCGGCTTTACCGCGGCGAGCGCCCTCTGCGCGACCGCCACCAGCCTCGGCCAGATGATCACCTATCGCGCGATGCAAGGATTTTGCGGCGGGGCGATCACGCCCAGCGTCTTTCCGGTCGTCTATACGCGGTTTCGCGGCCCGCAGCTGACCCGGCTGATGGTGCTGATCTCGGTCATCTTGAACCTGTCTTCGACCTTGGGCCCGACCATCGGCGGCTTTCTGACCGATACGCTGTCGTGGCACTGGCTGTTTCTCGTCAACATCATCCCCGGCATCGCCGTCGCGGCGGTGGTTTGGTTCTGCATCGACATCGACAAGCACGACCGGTCGCTGCTGCGCTATTTCGACGTCGTCGGCCTCGTCTTGATGGCAACCTTTCTCGGCTGTTTGGAATATGCGCTGGAGGAGGGCCCGCGCTGGGATTGGCTCGACGACGACACGATCCGGCTGGCGATCATTGTCTCCGGGCTCGCCGGCACGCTGTTTTTTGTTCGGGTATTGACCTATCGCCAGCCGATTGTCGATCTGCGCGCCTTTACCAATCGCAATTTCGCGCTGGGCTCGTTTTACACCTTTCTGATCGGCACCGGCATGTACAGCACGACCTATCTGGTGCCGCTGTTTCTTGCCCAGGTTCGCGGCTTCAGCGCGTTGCAGATCGGCCAAACAGTATTCGTCGCGGGCATCGCGCAGATGGCGATGTCACCCTTCAGCACGCAGATCGCCAAACGGCTTGATTTGCGTGTGATGCTGGCGCTCGGCCTCAGCCTGTTTGCGTTTTCGATGTATCTGACCGCGACGCTGACCAACCAGTCGAGCTTTTCGGAACTATTCGTGCCGCAGGCGGTGCGCGGCGTGTCGCTGATGCTGTGCTATCTCCCGGCCAATATGATCGCGCTCGGCTCGGTGCCACCCGACAAGCTGAAAAACGCTTCGGGTCTTTATGGCCTGACCCGTGATCTCGGCGGGGCGATTGCACTCGCTTCGGTCGGTACGATTATGGAGCAACGGGTCCAATTTCATTGGAACCGCCTGATCGAGGACGTCAACGTGGCGCGACCGGCGGTCCAGCACTTTCTCGACACCCAGATGAACCATTTCTCGGGACTGATCCCGGGCGACGCCTATCGAGCGGCGGTGACCGAACTCAGCCGCATGGTCCAGCGCGAGGCTTTGGTTCTGACCTATAACGACCTGTTGCTGCTGATCGGGGTGCTGTTTGTTGGCGGCGTGATGCTGATGCCGCTGGTCCGGCAACCGCGCTCGGTATTGACCGCCGATCGCCACTAACTGTCCCGCAGCCCGCGGCCGGGACCGCTCGGCGACGGCGCGGCCGGTGCGCGCCCGCCCCCCCACGCGAGCGTGGTCGTGATCAGGCGTACCGATCCGGGACCGGCTGCGCTCGCGGCAACGGGTCTTGCCCGGTAAGATCTTACGCGGCGCCCACCAGCAGCCGGGTGACCGCACCGCTAAAGGTTGCGCTCACCATCAAAAGCGCCGCGCCGATCGCGATAAAGCCGACCAGGACCAACACCCACGAGGCCAGCGTCGTCAAGGCCAGGATACCCAGCACGATCGCGGCAATCCCGACCATGATCTGCAGGCCTCCGGTGGCTGCCGAGCTCTGGAAGGCAGCGGTCGAGGTCTGTCCGGCGCCGGACGGCACACCCGAGATCATCTCGATGCCCCCGCTCAACAGCAGGGCACCGCCGAAAACGATCAGTGCCGCAGGCACCAGATGCGCCGCATTGACGCCGACCAGCGCGAGAATCCCGAGCACAAGCCCGGTAAAGCCGCTGACCACGTCGACCATGACCTCGGCGCCGAGATCCACCGATTGCGCGGTTGACGCCGAACCGGTGGAGATCGCCCTGAACCTCTCGGCAGTACTATTGAAGGCCTGCACCATCAATCCAACCCCGACCACGATCGTGACGATCGATGCCAGCGGGGCCGACGAGATGCCGGCGAGCGCGATCACCGAGAGGACGACCGTGGCAATCCCGGCGGCGCCTTCAGACAATAACCCCAACGGCTCCGCCTCGGCGGGGAAGCGCCTTCCTT
>JAJPIH010000422.1 GCA_021324875.1 Alphaproteobacteria bacterium | reverse complement strand
ACCGGTATCGGTTTCACTCCCATCAACCGCTATGACCTCGATCGCGTCGTCATGCTGGTCGGCCAATGACCGCAGCGCCTCGCCGAGCCAATGGTTACGGTCGTGGACCGTCAGGATCACCGACAGCCAGGGCGTGGCGCAGCTTTTCTCGACCGCAGTCATGGCCTCGCCGCCACCGTTCGGCAAAATAACCCGCTCAAGGGTTGCCGCCCAGCGCCGGCCGCCACCCCCGGCCGGGCAACCCGCCCTCGCCGCCACCTCTCACAAGCGTTTGACAAACCCACCGCTACGGCGTTGATGGCGCAAATAGCATCATCGCCCGGATCGACACCATCAGCAAAATTGTGACCACCGCGGCCCGGTTCCTGGTGACGGCCGGGCTGATCTGGATGTTGGCGCGGCGGATCGATTTCGCCGCGGCGCTGGCGACGATCGCCCGCGCCTCGGCGATGCTGTTCCTGGCCGCCCTCGGCGCGCTGGTCCTCGCCAATCTCGCCGTTGGTTGGCGCTGGCATCGCATTCTCCGCGGTTTTGCGACCTCACCCGGTGCCGCAGTGTTGACCCGGCTCGTCTTTGTGGGGTTGTTCTTCAACAACCTCTTGCCGACCGGGGTCGGCGGCGACGCGGTGCGCGCCTGGCGCTGCCGGCGCCTCGGGATCAGCCTCGGGACGGCGGTCAAGAGCATTCTGCTCGACCGCGCCTGCGGCTATTTTGTGCTGGTTGCGCTCTATGCCGCGTCGTTGCCGGGGCTGCTTGCGGTTCTGCCGGGCCGCGCCGCCCGGGTCAGCACCACGCTGCTGTTCGCCGTCGCGGCGCTGGCCCTGGCGGCGCTGTTCGCCGCCGACCGGCTGCCATGGCCGCTGCGACGGCTGCGCCTTGCCGCGCCGCTCGCGGAGCTGGCGCGCGAGGCTCGCCGCCTGTCGCTTGAGCCGCGGCGCAGCCCGATGATCCTTGGCCTGTCGGCGGTCTCGATCGGGCTTTCGATACTTGCCTTCAAGCTGGTTGGCGATGCGGTCGGGGTGCACCGCTCGGTCGCGGTGTGGGCGATGGTCATGCCGCCGGTGAGCTTTGTGCAGTTGGTACCGGTGTCGCTGGCCGGCTGGGGGGTGCGCGAGGCGGCGTTGGTCGTGGCTCTCGGCGCCTTTGGCGTCGCTCCCGAGCCGGCGCTGGCGGCCTCGGTGATGATGGGTTTGGCGCTGATCGCGACCGGCCTGCCCGGGGGGCTGATCTGGCTGCTGGGCTGGGACGTCGCGGCCGGACGGCACCCGCGCGCCGCCGGCCGGCCGGGCCACACCGCGAGGGAACCCACCGACTGACAAACACAGCCTTGCCGGACCGCTTGGCTCCCTTGCCAGTCCCGACACCGCCGCCCGAGCCGCTTCATCAGCGCCACGCTATCGGTGATAAATGCGCCAGGGGAGCCATAATTGCGACGGATTACGGCATGCGGCAGGTCTTGACCCCGGGGCAAACCCGGGCGGTCGCTTTTGCAGCAGTGATGCTGGTCGGACTGGCGCTACGCGTCGCGACGGCTATTCACTTCAGCAATATCAACCACAGTGATGAGATATTTCAGTACCTGGAGCCGGCCCATCGTCTGGTGTTCGGCTATGGCTTGATTGACCCGATTTTCCAGCATGACCGGTCATGGGTGATGCCCGGGTTGCTGGCGGCGATCATCAAGGCGGCATCGGTTTGGTCGGATGACCCCGCCGTTTATATCGGCGCGGTCGGCATTGTCATGTCGCTGCTGTCGCTGACCCTTGTCGCCATCGCATTTTTATGGGGGCTGCGCCTTTACGGGACCATGGGCGCAATTGTCACCGGCAGCGTTGCCGCCACCTGGATCGAGCTGGTCTACTTTGCGCCACACCCGCTGACCGACACCCTGGCCGCCGACGCGATGGTGGCGGCGGTTTACGTTGTCTATCCGGAAACCGATCTGCGTCCCCGCCGCGCTTTTGCAGCATGCGGGTTGCTGCTGGGCGTGGCGTTTGCCATTCGCTGGCAGTTGGCGCCGATCTACCTGCTGATCACCCTCTGGGTATGCCGCGGCTTTATCAAAAACCGATGGCTGCCGTTTGCAATCGGGGTCGGGGTGCCGGTGCTGGCGCTTGGCGTGCTCGACGCGGTCACGCGCGACTATCCATTCCAGTCGGTGCTGGCGCCGTTTCTGCTCCATTATGTCGCTGGTGAGCCTTGGTATTATTACCTCGGCGTGTTGACCCTCAACTGGTCCGGGGCAATTGTGCTCGTCCTCGGGCTGGCGTGCCTCGGGGCGCGGCGGCTGCCACTGCTCGCCGTCGTGGTGGTCGCGACACTTCTTGTCCATTCGCTGCATGTGACCAGGGTTTACCGTTATATCTATCCGGCGCTTCCATTCCTGTTTGTCTTGGTTGGCATCGGTGCGAGCGACATGGTCGATCGCCTTTCATCCGGACACCCGGCGCGGCGCCGTGCCCTCGCGGCGGTGGCCGTCGGCTCCGCCGTTCTGACCTCGGCGGCGCTCGCAGTCGGCGAAAATTTCCGGGTTTACCTGAACAAAGACGGCGCCCTGACCATGGCCTTCGCGACGGTGGGCAAAGAGGCCGATTTATGCGGATTGGCGGTGACCGGCATCGATTGGTGGCGACTTCCGGGCTACACCTATCTGCATCGCGATATCCCGATCTATCTGCTGCCCGCCGCCGAGATCGGCAGGCCCAGCCAAAGCTTCAATTATCTGGTCAGTTTCAGCGGCCTCGATCGCGATCCGCCAAAAGCCGCGGCCGTTCCGGGGTTTTCACGCCAGCGCTGCTTCACCAATGCCGGATTTCATGCCGACACCGCCGGTAAGGTCTGCATCTATCATCGGTCGGGCAACTGCGTTCCCTCGGCAGAGTCGGCCGTGAAGAACCGGTTGGTGGACGAATTCAGCCGAATTCGGGGTAAAGGGCAGGCTCGAGCAAGGCCTGGATGAGGGCGCGCAAAAGCCGTCTCAGCCAGCGCAGGAGGAGGGCGAAGTTGTAGCCGGCGGCGGCGAGCACGGCGTTGGCGCGGTCGCCGGCGCGGCCCTTGAGATAATTGCGGTCCATACGGTGCTCGGCCTTGAGATGGCCGATGACCGGCTCGACCGCCGCGCGGCGTTTCATCTCGCGGCGGATCGGTCGGGTGACGCGGCGCACCTGGCCGCTGATCCAGACCCGGAACTTGTGGGGATGGTTGTGGCCGCGATAGCCCTTGTCGACATGGATGCGACGGGTCTCGACTCCGGTCAGCGCTTCCAGCTCGGCGATGACCGGTCCCAGAGTGTGACCGTCAAAGGGGTTGCCGTGCACCGCCTTGGCGTGCAGCACAAACTGCCCGCCCTTGGGCTTGGTGGCCGGGGTCGCCACCGACACCTTGCACCCGAACTCGTAGGGGGCGCGGGCCTTGCCCTTGCCGATGCATTCGAGCTCGGGCGCGTGCAGCGCGTAGACCTTGGGGCCGCGCTGCCGGTGATCCTGAAACCGCACCCGCACCGCCAGGCCGAGCAAGTCGGCAAACCGTGCGCGCAGTGCCGGATGGCCGGCAATCTTGCGGCCTATATCGCGGATCACCCGCCCCAACCGGGTGCGCAGGAATTTGAGTTCGCGCCGCGCCCGCTTGAACCGGTGCGCGTGGGTATAGCGCCCGACCATCAGTGCGGCGCGCTTGGCCACCCGCAGATAGCTCTGGCGTAGCGGCACGTCATGGCGCTTGGCCAGCTCAACCAGCTTTGTCAGCGCGCGATGGCACAACCGCGCGTCGGTCGGATGGGCAATCGCTTTGGGCTGCACCGTGGTGTCGACCACCACCCGCTCGAGGTCGCGGGTCGCCAACGCCCCGGTCTTGTGCGCCACCGCCAGGCTCTCCTGAACCAGTGCCGCCAGCTCGTCCTCGCCCAGACGCTGACGCCAATGGGTCAGTGACGAGCGGTCGAAGGGCAGCCGGTGACAAAAGCTCAATTCGCCGCAGAAGAACTGGTAATACGGGTTCTCCAGCCAGCGCGCGCACAGCACCTCGTCCGACAGGTTGTGCGTGTGCTTCAAAATGAACAGCCCCGCCACCAGCCGGGTCGGTAATGGCGGCCGGCCATCGCCCGCCGCGCACACGCTCGAAAAGCGCCGGTCGAGAAACCCCCAATCGATCTCCTGCCCCAGCCGCACCAATGGATGACCGAGATCGATGATCTCTTCCAAACCCGGCCGCAACAGGTCGCGCTGCCGGTCGTCCCGTGGCTTTGCCACCCGCGTCCCCCACGCTGATGACCTGCCACCCGGTGCCATGATTCGCGGCAAACGACAAACCAAAATCGCCAGAAATCGCCCCTCGCTACCCAACTTTTTTGCAGATACGACAACTTGACCAGGGCCGATCGCCCCAGCCGCGTCAGCCAGTTATCCGTTCTTCACAGCCGACGGCAGAGTGGGCCGTGCAGCGCGTCATCGGCCGCCCTTGACCCGGTTACAGGGGCGTGCGGCGACAAGTCCTGGGGACGGCAGGCGGCGGCTAGCGCCCCGGGGCGGCGGCTTCGGGCCGGGCGCGCGAGCGACAGAAATCCGCGACCGCCCGATGCAACCCGCTGTCATGGTCGGATGAGGGCGTATTCAGCAGCACGATTGCACTTGCCGATCGGCAGCAGACGAGGATGGGGTAATAAGGCGGGGGTGGCTTCGGCAACCCGGTCGAAGCCTCGATTTGCGGCGGTCGACCAGACGGAAACGACAACCGCCCCGGCACGAGCGGGCAGGAAATCCGCGCCTGCCCCCAGGGTCCCCTCCGCAACAGAGACGAAACGTAAAAATCGTCGAGCCGGTCATAGTCCCGGCCGGGACGCACGATCCGGCCGGGTTGGGCAAGCTGCGCGCCAACATCGGTTACGACCGCGTTGCTTTCCGCGGCACGCTCCTCATACCAGAGCAAGGCGCCCGGCCGCAGCGTCGGCGCCGCCAGTGCGATGCGGATGCCGCCCAGATGCGGCGCATGCCCAAAACCCAGTCCGACAAAGCCGCCCAGGACGAACGCGGCCGTCAGCCCCTTCCACCAACGGGCGGTAAGACAGCGCCCGAGGATCATGAACAACCCCGGTAGCGCCGGCAGCATATATTCCGTCTTGCCCGACTCCAATATAAACGTTGGGGTCAAAAACAACAGTATTGCAATAAAACACCAGATCCAGCCTTCACCCGAACGAAACAATGCTACTAATTCCCGTCGGAACCGTATTATCGCCGCCAGTATCACCAGGAATCCGGGAATGCTGAGCAGCTCGACGAAATGATAACTCGCCAATAAGGTCAACGGCAAATAAGAGTGTTCAATCAAACCAAGATTGTACGAAACGTCACCTCGATAGGCGTCGGGCCGCGTGACGACGGCACTGAGCCAGGCGGCGGTGGGGAGCAGCGCCGGAATGGCCGCCCACAGGCTGAACCTTAAGACCGGCCGCCAGCGCCGTTCGATCAGCACGACCCGAACAAATACCGGAACAATCCACAACAGTGAGCTCGGGCGAAACCCGTAACCGAACGCACAAGCGAGGCCGGAGCGGGCGAGTTGCGCCCGTTCGATGTAGTATAGTGCCGCGACCAATGCGCCGGTGCCCCAGATGTAGTCGAGACCGTGGGTGCCGCTGCTCCATACCCAAGGCTCGAATGAAAAGGCGAGCACCATCCAAAACGAATGTCGAATGCCGTAGAGCGGAGCCAAGGCGCGCATATAAAAGAGCGCGACAAGCGAGGCCAAGGTTGCCGCAGCGGCACAGAGCGCTTCGCCACCAAGCCACGCTAATCCCCCCATCAGAATTTCGTTCAGCGGATAACCGGGTGTCGGCCGCGAGGGGTAATAGATCCCGTGCAGCCAGATATCGAGGCCGCTACGGATCACCAGCCATTCGTCGGGATGGCCGCCGAAACCATGCCACCAGAACGGGAGCCGAGCGGCGGCGGCGATCGCCAGCAAGAGCCAGGTCAGCCGGCGCTCCTGCTGGGTGGCAGCAAGCGACATATCGACGGCCATGTTCGGCGCCGGGCGCGCGTCACCCACAGGAAGGTCGTCCCGTCAAGAAATGGTTAACTGCCTCCTGCCAGCTTCGCCCCCGATGATCAGCAGCACTGATTTCGCCCGGTCGGGCCAATGGCCGCCCGGCACCGTCGTCGCGCTTAGCGGCTGGCGGATCACCGCCCTTTGCGCGCTTGCGATCGCAATCGCCGCGGTGCCGGTGTTCACCAACCGTTTTTTGTCGATCAACGACTATTTGAACCATTTGGCGCGCACGGCGGTGTTGCTCGATTACCACGCCGATCCCGGGTTTGCGCGTTTTTATCTGCTGCATTGGCGACCGCTGCCTAATCTGGCGTTCGACCTTTGGATGGTTGCCTGGGGCCGGTTGCTGGCCCCGGCGTTCGCCGGCAAGCTGTTTGTCGTAGGTGTCTTTGCGCTCCTTTTGGGCGGCACAATCTGTCTCCATCGCACCGCCTTCAAAAAATGGTCACTGTGGCCCTTTCTCTCGGTATTGCTTTTTTATAACCGGTTCCTGCTGGTCGGGCTGGTCAATTTTCTGTTTGGGCTTGGGCTGTGGCTCTTGGCGCTTGCCCTGTGGATCTCTCTGCGGCATCGGCCGTTAGGATTGCGCGCGGCGGCGCTGACCGCGGGCGCGCTTGTGGTCTTTTTTGCACATCTGGCGGCCTTTGCCATCCTGTCGGTGACGCTCGCGGTGTATGAGCTGTGCGAGGTCGCCGCAGCGGACCGGCCGCTTGCCGCCAAGGCGCGGGAGCTGGCAGCCGCGGCCCTCGCCTTTGTGCCGGCGATCCTGGTCCAGCTGTTGCTGGCGCCGCACCGCGCCGCTTCTTTTGTCATTCGATATCGTGACCTGTGGTCGCGGCTCGAAGCTTTTGCGGTCCCGATTCTCTACGACGTCAAGCTCGAGACCGCCGTCGTCGCGCTGCTGCTGGTCGTTGTGCTGTGGCTGCTCGCCACCGGCGTCTTGCGGGTCAATCGGCCATTGCTGGCCGGCGCTCTGGCGCTGTTCGCGCTGCAATTCGCGATGCCCAACGTGATCCTGACAGCGGAGGGGGCCGATCACCGCCTGCCGCTGGCGATGATGCTGCTCGCGATCGCCGCAACCGATGCCCCCGATGCCAGCCGCGCGCAGCGGGTTGCGCTCGCAATCACGGTGATCTCGCTGTTTGCGCTGCGCGTTGGCGAAATCGAGCAACGCTGGCGGCGGGACCAGCCGGCCTATGCCGAGGCATGGCGAGAACTGTCGCAAATTCCGGCCGGCGCGCGGGTCGCCTCCGCCTATCCGCCCGATGCTTTTGATCGGTTTTCGACGCCCGAGATTGCTCTTTACTACATGCCGGTCTGGGCGATCGTGCCGAAGGCGGGCTTCACCCAGACATTGTTCGCCGCGCCGACCCAGCAACCTTTGGTATTGACGCCGCGATATGCGGCGCTGGCGGCGGCGACCTCGGCCAACGGGCTCTGGCGAGCGTTTGTCGCCACGGACGAAGAGGCACCTTGCTCGCCCGCTCCGGTATCGGTGCCTGTCTTGGACGATTACGACTACATCGTCTTTGTCAGCCGGGCGGCGTTTCGTGTCTGCCCCTCACCGCTGCTAAGACCCGAACTCGCCGCCCGCCATGTTCAAATATTCAGGGTTGTGCATCGCTTTTGAGCGGCGCCGTTGACCCGCGGGCGATTGCCTCCGGATCTTGGCGCCATCCGTCAAGGTGCGGGAGGCAGTTTTTGCACTTCGACCGGCGTCGTCGGCGCGGCGCTCGGCGCGTCGATTGCGGCGGGAACCGAGGCGCCGGCTGGCGGCATGCCGCCCGCTGCGGGTGGAGGCTGCTCCGGGCCGGCCAGCTGTTGTGCGCCGGGCGGTGCGCCGGGCCGGACCTCGACATAAGAGACAACCCGTTTGACGCCGCGCACCCGGCGGGCGAGATCGGTTGCGTGATCCAGCTCCGCCTGGGTGCGGGCCGAACCGATCAGATAGACCGAGCCGTCCACCGTCTTGATGTCGTAATTGACCGAGCGGACATCGCTGAAGACCAGGTTGGATTTGACCTGCGAGGTGATCCACGCATCCTGGGTTGAATGCCAGAACGATTCGGCCGGTCCCACCTCGATCTCATTATAGACGGCCCTGACCCCGGGAACGGTCTTGGCGATTTCCGCTGCCTCGGTTTTCTGCTGCGGCGTCTCGGCCGCGCCGGTCAACAGCACCCTCCCCTCATAGACCGTGACACCGGCGTGGACCGGCAAACTCGGATCGGCTTTCAACCAGGCGTTTTGGATGTTGGTTTTGATCGTGAAATCGTTGACCGTTCCTTCGACCCCGCGCTCCTGGTTGGCGGCGTAGCCGGCGCCGCCGGCGGCGGCCAGCCCGCCGACGATCGCCGCCGGACATCCCGTCAGGCCGATAACCGGCACAAGGGCCAGCGCCAGCCCTGATAACAGCCGCCACATCGCCACCCGTCCCCCCAACGCAGCTCGGCATGGCAGTTTTCCGCCGCCGAGGCGATGCGTCCAACCGCTTGTCGTGTGAGCTTTTCTGTACCTATGCGTCGTTCGCCCGAGAACCCGGCAGAGCCCCGTTGCGCGGCGGATCGCACAATGTCTTGAAGGGCTTAGCGCCCGGTGGCGGCAGCCGCGGCGGGGTCACGCTCAGCCGCTGACCCGCCAGGCATCGGGCCAATGCCGCGGCAGCCGGCGCGACGTGACCAGCATCAGGTCGAATCGCACCGCGAGGCCGGCCAGATCGGGGCGCGCCAAAATCAACGCTTCGGCGGCGCGAGCGATGCGCCGACGCTGCCGCGGCGACACCGCATGGGCGGCGGCGACGAGTTCTTCGCGCGCCTTGACCTCGATGATCGCCACGGTCCGCCCGCGGCGCGCGACGATATCGATTTCGCCCGCCGGGCAGCGCCAACCGCGCGCCACGATCCTCCAGCCGCGCAACCGAAGATGCCACAGACAGAGCCGCTCGGCCCAACGGCCGCGGCGCTCGGCCAGACGGCGGGTCGCGGCGTCGCGACCTCGGCCGCGCCGAACCGAGCCGGTCATCGGGCCCGGTTCCGGATCGCCAGCGCCCGCCGATACAGCATTTGGCGCGGCAACCCGGATTCCACCGCAAGCTCGCGGGCCGCCTCGCGCACACCGAGTGCGGCGACGGCATCGTGGAGACGACGGTCGATCTCGTCTTCGGTCGGCGGCGCGGCCGGCACCGGCGGGCCGACGACGATCACGATCTCACCGCGCGGCGAACCGGCGAGTTCGTAATGGGCGGCGAGTTCGGTAAGCCGACCGCGGCGCACCTCCTCGTGGAGTTTGGTCAATTCACGGGCGACTGCCGCCGACCGCGACCCGAGAATTTCCGCCATGTCGGCCAGTGTCGCGGCAAGCCGCGCCGGCGCCTCGTAAAACAGAAGAGTGGCGTCGAGCGACGCCCAGCCGGCGAGCGTCCGCCGCCGCGCGATCGGCTGCCGCGGCAGGAAACCGGCGAAGAAAAACCGGTCCGGCGGCTGACCCGACAGCAGCAAGGCGGTCAGCAGCGCCGAAGGTCCGGGGATGGCGGTCACACTCAGACCCTCGGCGAGAGCGGCGCATACCAGCTTGTAGCCGGGATCGGAGATCAGCGGCGTACCGGCATCGCTGACCAGCGCCACGCGCTCACCGTGCCGGAGCGCCGCAAGGATCACCGGTCGCGCGGTTTCGGCGTTATGGTCGTAGTAGGGCTCGAGCCGCGCCCGGATCTTATAACGGGCCAACAGCTTGCCGGTTACGCGGGTGTCCTCGCAACAGATCCGATCGGCGGCGCCGAGTACCGCCAACGCGCGCAGACCGACATCGCCCAAATTGCCGATCGGCGTGGCGACGAGGTAGAGACCGGGCGCCAGCCTCACCTACTCCACGACCGCCGGGGCGAGCTTGGGTTTACTCCGCTGGTTGGCGCCGCTAGGTTCGCCGCACTCGCCGCTGCCGTCCGAGGTCGTCTTTGCTGCGCCGGTGTCTATTCCGCCTCGCGTCATTATGGGCCGCTCTTGTCACGCTCGCGGCGCTTGCCGCCTGCATGCCTGAGGCGATCGTACCGGCGCCGCTGGCGCCGGCGCAACCGCCCGTTGGCGCGGCACCGGTTCCACCGCCGCCGGCGCCGGCCGTGGCGCCGACGGCGCCCGCGGGGCCGGCCAAGGTGGCGCTGTTGGTGCCGCTGTCCGGGCCCAACGCGGCGCTCGGTCAGGCGATCCTCAACGCCGCACAGCTGGCCTTGTTCGAGGCGGGCAACGAACAGCTGACCCTGGTTCCGCGCGACACCAAGGGGACCCCCGCCGGCGCCGCCGACGCGGCGCGCTCGGCGCTCGGCTCGGGCGTCGACTTGATCCTCGGGCCGCTGCTGGCGAGCGAGGTCGCGGCGGTCAAACCGATCGCGCGCGATGCGCATGTCAATGTCATCGCCTTCTCGACCGTTACCGACCTCGCCGGCGACGGGGTCTATCTGATGGGCTTCCTGCCCCGGCAGGAGGTGGTGCGCGTCGTCGGTTACGCCCGCCAGCGCGGCATCAGCCGCTTTGCGGTCCTCGCCCCCAACACGGCCTATGGCCACCTGATGGCCGACGCGCTGCGCGACACCGCTCAGGCGAGCGGCGCTGTCATCAGCAAGACCGCGTTTTTCGATCCGGGTTCCGATGTTTCGACGGCGATCGCCGTGCTGTTGCCGGCCGGGCCGGCGCCGCCCGCGCCGACCGGCGATGCGCCACCGGCACCGACGCCGCCGGTGATACCGAGCTTCGATGCGCTGCTGCTACCCGAAGGGGGTCACCAACTCGACGAGATCGCCAACAAACTCGCCAAAGCGGGGCTCGACACCCGGGCGACGCGGCTGCTCGGCACGGGGTTATGGGACGTACCCGACATCGGCCGCGATCCGGCTCTCGACGGCGGCTGGTTCGCCGCCTCGCCGCCCGAGGCGCGGCGCCAATTCGAGCGCGCTTTTCGCACGACTTACGGCCATGAACCGCCGCGGCTGGCTTCGCTCGGTTACGATGCCGCAGCACTTGCCGGCCAATTGGCGAGCGGCAAGAGCGGGCCGCCCTTTTCCCGCCAAGCGATCGAAAACCCGAACGGCTTCAACGGCGTCGACGGTCTGTTCCGGTTTACCCCGGAGGGGCTGGTTCAGCGCGGCCTCGCAGTGCACGAAGTTGAGCCGCAAGGCAATGTCGTTGTGAGCCCCGCCCCGAATACGTTCCAGAACCTCGGCTACTAGCCCAAAAGGGGCGGCGTCAACCCGTTACAGCCGGTCCGGATCAATGACGATCGATACCGGCAGATCGGCGCCGACAAAAATGGGCCGCAGCAGATGTGATTGGAAGCGCCAATCCAGTTTGTCGTCGCGCATGCACAATGCTTCGAAGTCGGCGATCATCGCGGGCGAGCGCGGCCCCTGAAAGGGCGGGCGGCCGTCGGCGCGATAGAGGCTCATGATCCCGGCCGCCTGAGCGCAGTCCGGGGTTTGGGCGGAGACCCGGAAATTGTCGATCAGATGCCTCGTCGTGCTGTTGCCGAATTGGCGGCGTCGGGCATAAAAGGCGCGGATCTTGTCGGCACCTTCAAAGCGGTTGCCGCCGACCGCGTAAAGCGCGTCGGGACGATAATATTCATGCGCCTGGAGGCCGGCATTGTAGTCAACATCGGCCCAATAACCCACCAGCAGCCGATAGAGCGCGCACCATAGCGCCATATCGTCCGGACCGGCTTCACCCATCATATGATCCTCCCTGTAATAGCCGACCCGTTGCCGGCGGTTACGATTGTGCTCGGCAGCCGCCAGTGAAGCAGATGACGCGTTCGGCGAATATAAGATAAGGCCGATCACGGCCGCCGGAGAAACCGTCTCAAGGACAAGGCGGACGCAGGCGGAGGAGCGGTGATATGGCGCAAGGCGCATCTTCGCGCGCGGCGCCCGCTCGTCGTCCGCCCGCCGCAACCGGGCTGGGTGGCGCAGTCGGTTGAGCCGACGGGCGGGGCGCCGGCCAGCCGATCGGATGTTGCATGCGGCGGCACCTGCAACGGCAGGCGCGCGGTCATGGTTGATCGCCACCTAAAGCATGGGAATTTGTCGGCGGCGCACGAAATCCTCAAACCCGAGTTGATTTTTGCTCGCAACCGTTGGCGACGGCATCGCGCGATCTATGATGTTTGTCGCAGCTACGATATTATTTTGCGGTGGACGACAAGGACCTTAACCAATGCCGAAGACAGCATTGACCCGATTGCACGATGACATCGACGCCGTCCGGCGAGAAGCCTTTGCCGAAGGCTATGCCGCGGCAATGCAGGCGGTGCGGGAGTTCGTCTCGCAACCGCCAATGACCGGACCACTCTCCCGGCCGGCCCCGCAGGCGGCGGCAACCGCCGCGACAACAGCGGCACCTCGAAGCCAACCCCGGCGGTTGCGGCGCGGCACCAACGCCAAGCTGGTCGCCTCGGTGCTACGTTCGATCGCGCCGCGCGCCGCTCGTCCGACCGAGATCCGCAACGCGCTGCGGCAAGAGCAAGGGGTGGCCTTGGCGTTTACGTCGATCCGCCATGCCCTGGGGCAGCTCGAAGCCCGGCAAGTGGCCGAACAGGTTGCCCAGAGCAAGACCTGGCGGTACCGCGGCGAGAGCGAAACCGCCTGAACCGCGACCCTCGACCCGAGCCGGCTGGGTGGTTAGGGAATGGGAGGCTGGCGGCTTCTAGCCGCGGCTGCGCCGAGCGCGGCGGGGACGACCGCGTTTGCGGCCAAGCCCGAGTTCGCGCGCCATCGCCGAACGCTGTTCAGAATAGCCGGGTGCGGTAAGCGGATGATCGCTCGGCAACTTCCAGCGCCGCAAATAATCCACAACCCGCAGGCCGTGCCGGGTCCCGAGATGGCGGCGCAACGTCTTGCCGCGAAAACCGCATTCAAGACATACGACGTAATCGTGATGAACCGACCGCCTGATCGGAACCGCGGGCGTCAGCGGGGCCGGCGGCTGCACCGGGGCACCCAAACTTCGGAGGGCGCTGTCGACCGAGGCGATCAACGCCGACAACTGATCGGCCGACACTGTGTGATTTCCGACATAGCTCGCGACAATCTTTGTCACGGGCCGAAGCCCGCTCGTTTTTGACGTGTCTTGCTCGGTCACCGCACCCCCTCCCCCACGGTGGAAAAACAGGGTCGTCATAGAGCAAATCAGCGCAAGATCAAGATTTTCCAAGAGGGATATAGGGATTGCTCCAATTTTGTCCTGCGCGGCGCCGATCCATCTCTTGCATTCTGATGGCTGCTCGATGGGCGCGACATCGGCATTCGAGCACTGCTGTCGCGGTTGATTGCGGTCGATGCGGCCCGGTTATCCGCCATTCGCCGCCGAATCGGCGATCGATGGCAACTCCCCGCGTTTTCCGTTCATTTGTGGGCCGCACCCATTCGCCGGCGACTTGCACACCGACCGGCCGCATCACATTTCGCAGAGTAAGCAGCAATGTCTGCGGCACGCAGGAGGGCGGTCATGGCCATTCATCTCGACCACACAATCATCCCGGCTCATGATAAAGAGGCCTCAGCCCGCTTTTTTGCGCGGATCTTCGGTTTGAGTTACGACGGGCCGGTGTCGCATTTCGCGCCAGTGAGGGTCAACGACACGCTGACCATCGATTTCGACAATTGCGAGCAGTTCGAACGGCACCATTACGCCTTCAAGGTCGGCGAGGCGGAGTTCGACGCAATCTTCGGACGGATCAAAGCCGAAGGCATTCTCTATGGCAGTGGGCCACGCTCGTCGGAGGACATGGCGATCAACCACCGGCGCGGCGGCCGCGGCTTCTATTTCAAGGATCCGAACGGCCACCTGCTCGAAGTGCTGACCGCCTGAGCGGCTGGCTTCGACGGCGTCGCTAGCCGCCGGGGGCGGCCGCAGCGCGCAGTTTGAAGCGTTGGATCTTGCCGGTGGCGGTCTTCGGCAATTCGTCGATAAAGCTAACCCAGCGCGGCGATTTGAACGCGGGCAGATGGCTGCGGGCGTGCTCGCCCAGCGCCACAGCCAGCGCCCCCCCGGCAACCACCCCCGGTTTTGCGACAACAAAGGCCTTGGGCTTGGTTAATCCATCGCTGTCGCAAGCGCCGACCACCGCCGCTTCGAGCACATCGGGATGGCCGATCAACACCGCTTCGACCTCGGCGGGGGAGACGAACATGCCGCTGACCTTGAACATGTCGTCGCTGCGCCCGCAATAGACCCAATATCCGTCCTCGTCCTCGAAATACTTGTCGCCGGTGCGGGTCCACGCCCCGCGAAACGTCTCGCGGCTGCCTTCGCGGTTGTTCCAATAGCCGGCGGCGGCGGTCGGACCCTTGACCCAGAGATCGCCGATCTCGCCGCGTTTGACCTGCCGGCCGTCCTCGCCCAGCAGCTGCAACTCGTAGCCGGGAAAGGGCCGGCCGGTAGTGCCATAACGCACGTCGTCGGGTCGGTTCGACAAGAAAATATGCAGCATCTCCGTCGATCCGATGCCGTCGAGGATGTCGACGCCAAGCCGCTCCGCCCAGCGCCGCCCGATCTCGGCGGGAAGCGGCTCGCCGGCAGAGACGCATCGTCTGAGCGCGATTTCGCCGGCGCGGGGCAGCTCGCCCGCGGCCAGCATCGCGTTGTAGAGGGTTGGCACCCCACAAAAAATGGTCACTCGCCGCAAGCGCAGGATTTGGGCAACGAGCGCCGGGCTCGGCCGCTGCGCGGTCAGCACGGCGGTGGCGCCGACCGCCATCGGAAAGGTCAACGCGTTGCCGAGCCCATAAGCGAAAAACAATTTCGCCGCCGAATAGACGATGTCGCTCTCGACAATGCCGAGCACCGGGATTGCGTAAAGCGCCGCGGTCAGCGCGAGGCTCGTCTGGACATGAACGACCCCTTTCGGGCGCCCGGTCGAGCCCGAGGAATAGAGCCAAAAGCAGGGCTCGTCGGGATGCGTCGGCGCCGCCTCGCCATCCGCCGCAACGGCCCTCAGCATCGCCGAGAATTGGCTGTCCGTCCCGGCCTCGGGATCGGAGACGATGATGGAGGGCCGCGGCGTCGGCAGCGATGCGACCGCTTGCGCCACCGTCGGCAGCACCGGCGCCGACACGATCACCAGGCGGGCCCGGCTGTCGGCGAGCATAAACGCCAATTCGGCCGCGGCCAGTTGGGTATTGACCGGAACCGGCACGATCCCGGCTCGGATCGCACCGAGAAACGCGGTGGGAAAGTCAATGCCGTCATGAAGGCACAGCAGAATGCGTTGCTCGCGCTCGATGCCGCGCGCGCGAAGCGCATTGGCGCAACGGGCGACGCGCCCGGCGAGGTCGGCATAGCTGTACTGGCCATGATCGTCGATAAAGGCGAGCTTGCCGCCGCGTCCGGCAGCAAGGTTGCGCTCGATCAGATCGCTCGCAGCATTGTATGTCGGTTGGTCGGT
>JAJPIH010000411.1 GCA_021324875.1 Alphaproteobacteria bacterium | reverse complement strand
TGCGCGCCACCCCCGAGACGGTTCATTGGGGTTTTTTCGACGCCGAGCTAAAACCGGTTTTGCGCGTCGCCTCGGGTGATACGGTGACCCTCGACAGCGTTTCGGGGGGGCCCGATGTGCTGCCATCCGACGGCCGCTTTGACATTCTGCCCGAGCACAAGGCCATTCACGCGGCGGTCGAGCCGAGGATGGGCGCGCATATCCTGACCGGACCGATTGCGGTCGAAGGGGCCGAGCCCGGCGATGCGCTCGGCATCGAGATCCTGTCGATCGATTGCCGGCAGAATTGGGGCTACACCCGCATCCGCCCGCTGTCAGGCACCTTGCCTGAAGATTTTCCGGTACGCCGCACTTGGCATACCGCGATCGACCGCCAGCGCGGCATGGCCACGGTGCCATGGGGGGCGGAGATCGAACTGGCGCCGTTTTTCGGGGTCATGGGGGTGGCGCCGCCGCCGCATTACGGCGCGGTCACCTCGATCGTGCCGCGCGAATTCGGCGGCAATATGGATCTGAAAGAGCTGGTCGCCGGAACGACGTTGTATCTTCCGGTTTGGACCGAGGGAGCCCTGTTCTCGGCCGGCGACGGCCACGGCGTGCAGGGTGACGGCGAAGTGTGCGTGACCGCGCTGGAAACGGCGCTGACCGGCACCTTCCGCCTGACGCTGCACAAAGGCATGGGCCTCAGCCTGCCGCGAGCCGAAACGCCCACCCACCTGATCACAATGGGCTTCAACGAAGATCTCGACGACGCCGCCAAGACCGCGCTGCGTGAGATGATCGCGCTGATCGGCGAGCGCCTCGGGCTTGCGGCTGAAGACGCCTATATGTTTTGCAGCCTCGCGGTCGATGTGCGCGTGACCCAGCTTGTCGACGGCAACAAGGGCATCCATGCGATGTTGCCCAAACGCTATGTACCGACATTGGCGATGGCCTGAACGACGGTTACAAACCGATGGCCGGGGTTCCCCGGCGTTGCCTGGCCGGGCTGGTTTCCGAGCCGTGACGGCGAGCGGCGGGAATGAAAAAGCAATCGCCGGGTAGAGCCGGCGGCCGCAGGGCGCCATGTTCCTCCCATCATGAATGAGCGGGAGCGGAACGATGCTCGATAGCGATCAATGCTGGGCGGCGCTCGAAAAACGGGATGGAGCAGCGGCCGACCGATTCTTTTACGGGGTCACGACGACCGGCGTCTATTGCCGTCCGGGCTGCACGTCGCGATTGCCATTGCGCCGCAACACCGCTTTTTTTGAGACGGCCGCCGCCGCCGAGGCCGCCGGTCTGCGACCGTGCAAACGCTGCCGACCAAACGAGCCGGCTCCCACCCTCCGCCATATGGCCGCGATCAAAAAGGCGTGCGCTTTGTTGCGGACCAGCGAGAGGGTACCGAGCCTCGCCGAGCTGGCCGCCGCGGCGGCCATGAGCCGTTTTCATTTTCACCGTGTGTTCAAGGAATTGACCGGCACGACACCGCGCGACTATGCGCGCACTCATCGCCTCGGGACGCTGGCGCAGAAGCTCGAAGCGGGGGAGGGGGTCACGGCCGCGATTTATGCCGCGGGGTTCGGGTCGAGCTCGCGCGCCTATGAGGCCGCACCCTCCGCTTTGGGCATGACACCGGCGGCGCGGCGCAATGGCGGCAAGGGCGAGCGGGTCCGCTTTGTGACCGTCGCGACCGCGCTTGGCTGGGCGTTGATCGCCGCAACCGAGCGTGGCATCTGCCTGACCGCGCTTGGCGACGCGCCCGATGCGCTCGAAGCGATGATGCGCAGGCGTTTTCCCCAGGCCGAGCTCGACGGCGACGATTGGCAGCTGCGCGATTGGGCCGAGCGGATCGTGCAGTTTATCGCCGCACCTTCACCCTTGCTCGATCTGCCGCTCGACATCCGCGGCACCGCATTTCAGGCGCAGGTGTGGCGCGCCTTGCAAAAGATTCCGCTCGGGCAGACGCGCAGTTACGCCGAAATCGCCCTTGCCCTGGGCCGGCCGCGCGCGGTGCGCGCCGTCGCCCAGGCCTGCGCCGCCAACGATCTGGCGTTGCTGGTGCCGTGCCATCGCGTGATCCGCGGGGACGGCACGCTGGCCGGCTATCGTTGGGGCCTCGAGCGCAAGCGGGCGCTTATCGGTCGCGAGCGGGCGGCGGCCAAGACCGATGCCAGCGGCTGAGGGCGGGCCGGTTCTCGATCGCCTCAGCGCCGCCGATTGGCCGGCGGTGGCGGCGGCGCTCGACGAGCAGGGCTATGCCACGCTGCCGCTGTTGAGCGCGCCGGAATGTGCGCGGCTGAAGGCGTTCTACGGCGACGATGACCGGTTTCGCCGGCACATTATCATGCAGGCGCATGCCTATGGCCGCGGCGAATACAAGTATTTCCGCTATCCGCTGCCGGATCTTGTCGCGGCGCTGCGGCGCGAGATCTATCCGCGGCTGGCGCCGATCGCCCGGCGCTGGTGCGCACAGCTGCGCGAAGAGGGCGAATTGCCCGCGGCGCTTGAGGACTATCTCGACCGCTGCCATCGCGCCGGCCAAACCCGGCCCACACCGCTGATGCTGAAATACGGCCCCGGCGACTACAATCGCTTGCACCAGGACCTCTATGGTCCGCTCGTCTTTCCGTTGCAGTTGACGGTGCTGCTCAGCGAGCCGGGCCGGGATTTTTGCGGGGGCGAATTCCTGCTCGTCGAGCAGCGGCCCCGGATGCAATCGCGCGCCGAGGTGGTGCCACTGGCGCGGGGCGAGGCGGTGATCTTTCCGGTTCATCACCGGCCGGTCCAAGGTGCGCGCGGCGCGGTGCGCGCGACAATGCGGCACGGCGTCAGCCGGATACGCTCGGGCGAGCGCTATACGCTCGGCATCATTTTTCACGATGCCGCCTGAGGCGGCGAGTTCAGCCGGAAGCCGCTTCGGCCACCGCTCCCGACCACGGCGACATCACATCGGAGATGCCGTGGTTGCGGCCATCGGCGCTGTGCAGCACCATGTTTGGGCAGGCAAAGCGGCTCGGAAAAACGGTGTGCTCGACAAGGGCCGCGCCGGGTTTGGCGAGCAGCGCGGCGCTGATGACCGGCGACAGGCGATGGTCGAGGCCGATCGCTTCGCCGCCGCTCACATCGACGCGCGGGTGGTGCGCCGCCGCCACCGGATCCATGCCGAAATCGATCACAAAACTCGTCATCTGCAGGACGGCGGCGAGAATGCGCCGACCGCCCGAAGCCCCGACCCCGAACCACGGCCGGCCCGCGCGCGAGGCGACCAGCGGGCACATATTGGTCAGGGCGCGTTTTCCCGGCGCCAACGAATTCGGCCGTCCCGGCCGCGGGTCGAACCACATGATCCCGTTGTTCATCAGAATACCGGTGCCGGGCAGCACATACCGACTGCCAAAGCTCGACAGCAAGGTCGTGGTCAGGGCGGCGATCGTGCCGTCGCGATCGATCGCGGTGATGTGGGTTGTCGAGGTGGGCGCGGCGGTTTCGACATCGCCGGCATGGGCGAGACGGTCGGCATAAGCCTCGCGCAGCGCATCGATCAATGTCTCGAAATAGGCGGCGTCGGGTTCCGCGGCAAAGCGCCGGCGCATCATCCGCTCAATTGTGAAGGCGAGGGTCGGCCCGGCCGTCATTCCGGGTGCGGCGTGCAGCACCGCGTCGCGATACGGGATGGTGAGCGCCGGCATGACCCGCGCCCGGCAGCGAGCCAGATCGTCGGCCGCCAGCACGCCGCCAGCCGCGGTGATGTCGGCGGCGATCGACCGGGCGATATCGCCCGAATAGAAATCCTCGGGGCCGGCGGTGGCAAGCCGCTCAAATGTGTCGGCAAGGCGGCCGAGCGGCAGATGCATGATGTCGTGCTCGGGCGGGCAGACCGGCGGCAGACTATCCGGCAGCCATACCCGGCGGCTCTCCGCGTAAAGCCGCAGATCGGTCGCGGCGGCGGCGATTTTGAGCGTCGTAAACCAGTCGACCGGCAGCCCCTCGCGCGCCAGTGCCGCCGCCGGCGCCGCCAGGTCGCGCCACGGCAGACGACCAAAACGTTCGACCGCCGCCGCGTAGCCGCGCACCGCGCTCGGAATCGCGAAAGCCAGCGGCCCGTGAATGTTGCGATCGCCCTCGACGGCGGGCCAGGTAAAGAGTTCGGTCCTGACCGCACCGGTCAGCGGAAAGGCCGCCGGGTCGAGGCGGTATGGCGCGACCGGGCCAAAATCGATGGCCTCGGCCGCCGACGCACCGGCGCGATGGACAACCATAAACCCGATCCCGCCGAGCCCGCTGTTCCAGGGCTCAAGCACCGCAAGCGCCAGTGCTGTGGCGACGACGGCATCAACGGCGGTGCCGCCCGCCCGCAGGATCT
>JAJPIH010000413.1 GCA_021324875.1 Alphaproteobacteria bacterium | reverse complement strand
GCGGTGCGTGCGATGGCGCCCTATGTCGACGCCATTGCCACCAACTACAACCTCGATGCCGGCGATGGCTGGATTGCCGACTATTTTTTTGACGGGCTGCGAAAATTGTCCGGCGGCAAACCGGTGCTGGTTTCGGAATGGTTCTTTGCGGCCCGCGAAAACCGCACCGGCAACTGCAACAACGGCCATCTGATGACCGTCGACACCCAGGCCGAACGCGCCGCCGGAGCAGCGGCCGCGGCCGAAAACTTTGCCGCCATCCCGGAACTCATCGGCGCCCATTGGTTTCAGTATTACGACCACCCCAAGGGCGGGCGCCCCGACGGCGAGGATTACGATTTCGGCCTGGTCGACATCAACGACCAGCCCTACCGGCGGCTCACTGCCGCCCTTGCCCGCGCCAACCGGCGTGCCGATGAAATCCACGACGAGGCCACCCTACCGGGGCCGCGCGCCGGCGACGTGACGATCCCGCACGCCGACATCGCCTTGCGCGAGCATTCGCTGAGCGATTGGCCCAAGCCCGCAAGCCTGCTGCCGCGGCTGATCGCCAGTCCGGGCGCGGTCGAGTTCGGCGAAGTCTATCTGACCTGGAGCGAGCGCGGTCTGCAATTGGCGACGATCGGCCAGGATTATTTCGACATCGACCTGTTGGCCTATCACGGCCGGTTTCCGCTGATCGACGCCTACCGCGTCGAGCTCGGGGTCGACGCCGGCGCCGGGCCGCGGCGCTTCACGCTGTTCTTTATTCCGCCGCGCACCAAGATCCATGATTATCCCGAAATGGCGGCGGAACTTTGCCTCGGCGCGGCCGAACGGGCGATCGCCCAAGGCTGCACCCCGGTCGCCGGCGGCCAGGCCGTCTATTTCGGCGCCGACCAGCCGCGCATCACCGCCGAGGCGCTGATCCCGTGGTCGGCGCTCGGGGTTGCGGCGCCGGCGGCGGGCATGCCGATCCGAATCGAGACCGCGGTGACCGCTTGGGAGCGCGACCGTTGGATGTCGCTCTCCGGCCGGCCGCCGGCCGCGGCGATGCGCGATCTCGCGGGCTGGCGCGCGATGCGCCTCGGCGACCGGGTGCGGCTGATCGAAAACCCGCCGCTGCCGCCGGCAGGCCGCGGCTGACCGGCCGGGTTCCGCCGCGAGGGCAAGCGGTGCGTTGACTTCATTGCCGTCGCCCGCATCATGCGGCGCGCGGCAACCGAGCGAGACGGGCGCGATGGCGGCAGGTTTTCCCGAGGATTTTTTGTGGGGCGTATCGACCGCGGCGTACCAGATCGAAGGTGCGGCGCGCGAAGACGGCCGCGGGCCCTCGATCTGGGATACGTTCTGCCACCTGCCGGGCACTATCGCCAATGGCGACACCGGCGACATCGCGTGCGACCATTATCACCGCTGGCGCGACGATGTGGCGCTGATGCGCGAATTGGGGGTGGGTGCCTATCGCCTGTCGACGGCATGGCCGCGCCTGCTGCCGGAGGGACGGGGCGAGGTCAACCATCGCGGTTTCGAATTCTACGATCGCCTGATCGACGCCGTGCTCGAAGCCGGCATCGAGCCATGGGTTTGCCTGTATCACTGGGACCTGCCGCAGGCGCTCGAATACCGCGGCGGCTGGCAGAACCGCGACACCGCCCATTGGTTTGCCGAATATGCGCTGCTGGCGGCGCGGCGGTTCGGCGACCGCGTTAAGCACTGGGCAACGTTCAACGAGCCCAATTGCGCCTGCGTCAAGGGCTATGGCGACGGCGAACATGCCCCCGGCATCCGCGGCCGCGCGAGCGCGCTCAAAGCGATCCACGTCATGAACCTCGCGCACGGGCTCGCGGTCGAAGCGATGCGTTCGGAACGTGGCGACCTGTTACTCGGCGACATCTTTAATCTCCACCCCTACGAGCCGGCCAGCGAGCGCGAAGAGGACGAAATCGCCTGCGCAATGCTCGACGCCTTGTGGAACCGTTCGTTTCCCGACCCGCAGATGCTGGGTCGCTATCCGGAGCCGATCGCCGCCGAGATCGAGAATTTTGTCGAGCCGGGCGATTTCGACCTTATCCGGCAAAAGCTCGATTACTTCGCCTTCAACCACTACACCCGCTCGCGGGTGCGGCGCGATCCCGAGCACCCCTTCGCGGTCACCACTCTGCCGCCGGAACCCGGAGCTCCGGTCACCGATATGGGCTGGGAGATCGCGCCCGACGCATTTCGCGCCGCGATCCTCGAGGCCAAGGAACGCTACGCCGGGGACCTGCCGATCTATATTCTCGAGAATGGCGCGGCCTTTCCCGACCATATCGACGCCGATGGCCGGGTGCACGATCGGGCGCGCATCGACTTTCTGCGCCGTTATCTGGGCGCGGTCGAAGACGCGATCGCCGCCGGCGCCGCGGTCAAGGGCTATTTCGTGTGGACCTTGCTCGACAACTTTGAATGGGCGCTGGGCTATTCAAAGCGGTTCGGGCTGGTCCATGTCGATTTTGCGACGCTGGAACGCCGGCCCAAGGATTCGTTTTATTTTTATGCCGAACTCGCGCAGGGCGCCGCGCTCGAACGCGAGGATTAGCCGCCCCTCGCCGCCCGCGGGCGGCGTCGCGGAACGGCGCGCGGACTGCTTGTGAAAGCCGGTTGGCGATTGACTGGTCGGAGTGAGAGGATTTGAACCTCCGGCCCCCGCCTCCCGAAAGCGGTGCTCTACCAGGCTGAGCTACACTCCGCCGACCGGCAGCGCTCTATAGCGCCAACCCCGCCGCCGGCGCAAGGCAGAGCCGAGCGGTCGCTGCCACTCATATGGCGAGCCCGCGCCGCTTGCGCCAGGCCGTGGCCGAGGAGCTCGCCCGCATCAAAAGCTGCGATCGCCGGCAAAGGCGGCGGCGGCGACCAGCGCCCGCTTTTCGGGGAGGTCGGGAAACGGGGCAAGCGCGCGCGCTGCGGCCGCGGCGTAAAGCCGGGCCCGGGCCAAGGTCTCGGTGATGGCGCCGTGCCGCTCGACAAGCTCGATCGCGCGTTCAAGGTCGCCCGGACGCTGGTCGAGCTCTTCAATCGCGCGCCGCCAAAAAACGCGTTCGTCGTCATTCCCGCGGGCAAAGGCAAGCAACACCGGCAGCGTGACCTTGCCGTCGCGAAAGTCGTCGCCGACGCTCTTGCCCAGTTCCGCTTCGTGGGCGGAGTAATCGAGCAGATCGTCGACCAGCTGGAAGGCAATGCCGAGATTGCGCCCGAACCGGTCGAGCGCCTCTTCTTCCGCAGGCGGGCGTTCACCAAGCACCGCGCCGATGCGGCTGGCGGCGGCAAACAGCTCGGCGGTCTTGGCCTCGATTACCGCGAGGTATTCGGCCTCGGTGGTGGCCATGTTGCCGGTTGTCATCAGCTGCATAACTTCACCCTCGGCGATGACCGCCGAAGCGCGTGACAAGATCGCGAGCACCCGCAACGAGCCGTCGGCGACCATCAACTCGAACGATCGGCTGAACAAGAAATCGCCGACCAGCACGGCCGGTTTGTTGCCCCACACCGCATTGGCGGTGTCACGGCCGCGGCGCAGCTCGCTCGCATCGACGACGTCGTCGTGCAGCAAGGTGGCGGTATGGATGAATTCGACCGCGGCCGCAAGCGCGATATGCCGATCGCCACGATAACCGCACAACCGCGCACAACCCAGGGTCAGCATCGGCCGCAGCCGCTTGCCGCCCCCGGCGACGATGTGACCGGCAAGCTGCGGGATCAGCGCGACCGGGCTTTGCATGCGCTCGACGATCAGCCGGTTGACGCGATCAAGATCGCCGCGCAGCAGCCGGGCGAGAGCATCGAGCGAGGGTCTGGGCGCCGCGCGCACCTGTTCCACACCCGCCACCGCACCCGCCTCTCTCGCGTGTCGGCGTCGCCCTTCGTTCGGCCCTCCGATCGGCTTGACGCGCCGCAACGCTCATGAGCATAGAATGCCCGCGGAAGCGGTCAAGAGCCGCGGCCTCTTGGCGCGGTGAGCGCGATGAAAGAATTGCTGCGCACCAACAACCCGGTGCGGCTGTCGTGGCTGCAGGCGCTGCTCGGCGACGCCGGCATCGACCATTTGGTGCTCGATCATCACATGAGCCTTGTCGAAGGCAATATCGGCGCGATCCCGCGCCGTCTGATGGTGGCGGACCGCGATTTCGACCGCGCCTGCGCGCTGCTGGCGAGCGCCGGGGAAGCGCAGCGGTGAGCGGCGCCCCGGCCGATGCCGGCGCCCCCGGGACCGGCGCGCTCAAGGTCAGCGATGACCGGCTGCTGGGCGGGCGGGTCCGCCTGCGTCAGCCGGCCGAAGGCTACCGCGTCGCGATCGACCCGGTGTTTCTTGCCGCCGCGGTGCCGGCCGAGCCGCACCAGCTGGTGCTCGACCTTGGCTGCGGCGTCGGCGCGGCGATGCTGTGCCTGGCGGCACGCGTCCCGCACAGCCGCGTCGTCGGGCTTGAGATGCAGCGCGAACTGGTGCGCCTGGCCGGCGACAACATCATCCTCAATGGCTTGGAGACCCGGCTGTCGGTCATGATCGGCGACCTGCTGCGCCCGCCGCCGCGGCTGTCGCCCGGCGCCTTTGACCATGTGATGGCCAATCCTCCCTATAACGAGCGCGGCCGCAGCCATCCGGCGACCGACCCGGCCCGCGCCGAGGCCACGATCGAGGGTGCGGCCGATCTTGCCGCCTGGGTGCGCTTTGCGTTTGCGATGGTTCGCCCGCACGGCAGCGTCACCTTCATCCATCGCGCCGACCGCATCGATGCGCTGGTGGCGGAAATCGCCGGCCGCGGCGGTGAGATGGTGGTCTTCCCGCTATGGCCCGGCGAGGGAAGGGCGGCCAGCCGCATCCTGGTGCGCGCGCGCAAGCAGCTGGCGGCACCGGCGCGCCTCGCCCCGGGGCTCGTCCTGCATAGGCCCGACGGCCGGCTCAGCGAAGCAGCGGAAGGGGTGCTGCGGCAGGGCCGTGGCCTCGAGCTCTGACCAGCGCCGCTTTTCCCGGCGGGCGGCCGCCCTATCTGAAGCACCATGGCCGTTCGCGATCATCTCGATATCACCCGCCTGTGGCGGCGCGGTCCGGTGGTTTCGGTGCTGCGCTTCGAGGGCGTCATTGTGCCGCGGCCACGCCGCAACGCGATCTCGCTCGCCAGCCACGCCACGGCGATCGAGCGGGCGTTTCGCGTGCCGGGTCTTGTCGCGGTCGCGATCGTCGTCAATTCACCGGGCGGGGCGCCGGTGCAATCGGCGCTGCTCCACCGCCGCATTCGCCAACTTGCCGAGCAGAAAAAAATCCCGGTCGTCGCCTTTGCCGAGGATGTCGCGGCTTCGGGCGGATATTGGCTGGCGCTGGCCGGCGACGAGATCTTTGGCGAAGAGACCTCGCTGGTCGGATCGATCGGCGTGATCAGCGGCGGCTTTGGCGTGCACGAGCTGATCACGCGGCTCGGTATCGAGCGCCGGCTTTATACCGCCGGCGAACGTAAATCGCTGCTCGACCCGTTTCTGCCGGTCAAATCGGCCGATGTCGAGCGGCTCGGCGTGCTCCAACAGGACATTCACCGGGCGTTCAAAGATCATGTGCAACGACGCCGTGCCGGGAAGATCGACGCCGCCGACGAAAGCCTGTTCAACGGCGACATTCTGACCGGCCATATGGCGGCCGAACGCGGGCTGATTGACGGGATCGGCGAATTGCACGGAATCATGCGCGCGCGCTATGGCGACAAGGTGCGCTTCCGGGTGATACCGACCGAGCGGCGACGGCCGCTGTTGGCGCGACTGCCGTTGAGTGCGCGTGAGCCGGGCGAGGCCATCGCCGAATTCGCCGATTGGCTCGAAGCGCGTCTGTTATGGAGCCGGTACGGGCTGTGAACGGCATGGGTCGAGCCGCGGCCGCGACCCGCGCGATACCCGGCAGGCGGCCGGGCGCCGGGCGGGCTAACCCCTTCTGCCGGATGTTGACCCCGGGCGGGCGCCGCCGTTACACCACGCAGCTGCCGGCCGCCGCGCGATTTGGCCATGGCGCTGGCCCGGCCGAACCAATTGGCGGCGTCCCAGGAGACCTCGGTGAGCTTTCAGTCGCTGATCGCCGATTTGCAGAAATTCTGGGCCGCGCAGGGCTGCGTGATCTTGCAGCCCTATGATATGGAGATGGGTGCGGGCACCTTTCATCCGGCGACCGCGCTACGCGCGCTTGGCCCGCAACCGTGGCGCGCCGCCTATGTCCAGCCGTCGCGGCGACCGACCGACGGCCGCTATGGCGACAACCCGAACCGGTTGCAGCATTTTTACCAGATGCAGGTCATCCTGAAGCCGGCCCCCGGCGATAGCCAGCAACTCTATCTGGCGAGCCTGGCGGCGCTAGGCATCGATGCGCGCGCCCACGACATTCGCTTTGTCGAAGACGATTGGGAGAGCCCGACCCTCGGCGCCTGGGGGCTCGGCTGGGAAGTGTGGCTCGACGGTATGGAAATCAGCCAATTCACCTATTTCCAACAGGTCGGGGGCTTTGACTGCGACCCGGTCTCGACCGAGCTCACTTACGGTCTGGAACGGCTGGCGATGTATGTGCAGGGCGTCGACAACGTCTTTGACCTCGATTTCAACGGTGCCGGGGGCGCGGCACGCATCACTTATGGCGATGTGTTTCACCGTGCCGAGCGCGAGTATTCCGCCTACAATTTCGAATTCGCCGACACCGCCTTGTTGACCCGCCATTTCGCCGACGCCGAGGATGAATGCCGCGCCTTGCTCGCCCGCCGGCTCGCGTTGCCGGCCTACGATCAGTGCCTGAAGGCCAGTCATTTGTTCAACCTCCTCGACGCCCGCGGGGCGCTCAGCGTCACCGAGCGGGCCGCCTACATTCTGCGCGTGCGCGAGCTTGCCAAGGGCTGTTGCGAGGCTTGGCTCAGCGGCGAGAGGCCGACGAGCTAGCCGGCATGCGCCGCCTGATTTGCTCGTTTGGCGCGCGCTTGGCTCGCGCTCAACGGCCCCGTTTCGCGGCGCGGCGCCGCCTCGGGATCGGACGATGAATAGCGGGCCGCGTCGCGGCGAATTGCTGCTCGAACTCTTGTCGGAGGAAATTCCGGCGCGAATGCAGCAGCGCGCGATCAGCGATCTTGTCAACTTGGTGCAGGCCAAGCTCGCCGCCGCCGAGATCCCGGCCAGCGACGTCAAGGGCTATGTCACGCCGCGACGGCTGATCGTGGTCGCCGACGGCATCCCCGCCGCTCAACCCGATCGCAGCGAAGAGCGGCGGGGGCCGCGCGTCGGGGCGCCGCAGCCAGCCATCGAGGGTTTTCTGCGCGCGGCCGGATTGGCGTCGCTTGCCGAGTGCGAAATTCGCGACACCGGCCGCGGTGAATTCTATTTCGCGGTGAGAAGCCACCCCGGTCGATCGGCCGTCGCGGTTCTGCCTGAAATCCTACGGGCGGCGCTGAATGAACTTCCTTGGGCCAAGTCGATGCGCTGGCCGGGGGCGCGGCTGCGCTGGGTGCGGCCGCTCAGCTCGATCTTGTGTCTGTATGACGGGGAGGTCGTGCCGCTGGCGGTCGAGGGAGTGCCGGTCGGCCGCACGACGCGCGGTCACCGGGTGTTGTCGCCGGGTGAATTCTGCGCCGCCAGCGCGGCCGACTACTTCGACAAGCTGCAGCACGCCTATGTCGTCTTTGACCACGATCGGCGCCGGGCGCTGATCGGGGCCGAGCTCGACCGCCGGGCCGGGGAACTGGGCGTGGTGGTCAAAGCCGATCCGGGGCTGCTCGACGAGGTCACCGGGCTTGCCGAATTTCCGGTCGTGCTAGCGGGGGCGATCGACCCCGATCTGATGAGCCTGCCGGCCGAGGTGCTGCAGACCGCGATGCGGACCCACCAGCGGTATTTTTCCTGCGCCTATCCCGATGGCCGGCCCGCACCCTATTTTCTCGTCATCGCCGACAACCTCGCGCCCGATGGCGGCGCCGCCATTGTCGCGGGCAACGAGCGGGTATTGCGGGCGCGTCTCGCCGACGCCCGCTTTTTTTACGACCAGGACAGAAAGGTTCGTCTCGAAGACCGGGTGGAGGCGCTCAAGGAGCGGGTCTATCACGCCAAGCTCGGCAGCGTTTACGACAAGGTCCGGCGCATTGAACGGCTGGCTGAAGCGCTGGCCGCCTATATCCCGGATGCGACGCCGGCCTTGGCGCAGCGCGCGGCCCGGCTCGCCAAGGCCGATCTCTCGACCGGCATGGTCGGCGAGTTCCCGGAATTGCAGGGGATCATGGGGCGCTATTACGCACTCAATGATGGCGAGAATGCGCGCGTCGCCATGGCGATCGCCGAGCATTACAAGCCGCAAGGCCCCCATGACGCCTGCCCGACCGCGCCCGAGAGCATCGCCGTCGCCCTTGCCGACAAGATCGACAGCCTCGCCGCCTTCTTTGCGATCGGCGAAAGGCCGACCGGCTCGCGCGACCCGTTTGCGCTGCGTCGCGCCGCGCAGGGGCTGATACGGCTTGTCCTCGAAAACGCTTTGCGCATCCGGTTGGGCGCGGCCTTTGCCAAAGCCGTCGAATTTGTCTTGGTCGCATCCCCCGACTCGGCCGAGCTCACGGCCCTGCAAGAGGAATTGCTGCAATTCCTCGCCGATCGGCTCAAGGTCCATCTGCGCGACCAGGGCGTGCGTCACGATTTGATTGCCGCCGCTTTCGCCCAGCTTGGCGCCGTCGGCCTTCTCTACACCGCCAATTATGAAGACGACCTGGTCCGCCTTTTGGCGCGCGTTCAGGCGCTGCGATCCTTCCTCGATACAGAAGACGGCGCCAATTTGCTCGTCGCCTATCGCCGTGCGGCCAACATCGTCGCGATCGAAGACCGCAAGGAAGGGCGTGCGCGGAGCATCGACGTCAACGGTGACCTCTTCGTCCTGCCCGAGGAGGAGGCGCTCGCGCGCACGCTCGACAGTGTCGGGGATTGCGCTGCGGCGCTGGCCAACAACGAGCGGTTTGACGAGGCGATGGCCGAGCTGGCGCGGCTGCGGCAGCCGGTCGACGCATTTTTCGACAAAGTGACCGTCAACACCGACCAACCCGAACTGCGCGAAAATCGACTGCGGCTGCTCGCCCGCATCCGCGCCACGATGAACCGGATCGCGGATTTCTCGCAGATCGAAGGATGAGATGCGGCGGACCTCGGCTATCTTGGTCCGTCCGCGAATTGCCTGAAGCCGGGCGCCAAGGACAGCGGATCCTTCCGCAAGCTCGGGCAACAGAACGGAATTTTGACCTGTCGCAATGCGTTGGCAGAGTTTGAGGCCGCATTTGCGCCGGTTGAGGAAGAGCGGTCGATGAGAAAATGGGTCTACAAGTTCGGCGGCTGCGGCGCCGAGGGACGCGCCGAAATGCGCAATCTCCTCGGCGGCAAAGGCGCGGGGCTCGCAGAGATGTGCAACCTCGGCCTGCCGGTGCCGCCCGGCTTCACGATCACGACAGAGGTCTGCACCTGGTTTTACCAAAACGGCAAGAGCTATCCGCCCGATCTCGAGCAACAGGTCGAAGACGGGATGGCGTCGATCGAGGCCGCCCTCGGCGCCCGGTTTGGCGACGCCGACAACCCGCTTCTGGTCTCGGTG
>JAJPIH010000172.1 GCA_021324875.1 Alphaproteobacteria bacterium | reverse complement strand
GGGGCCGAGATAGCGGGTGCGCATCTCGGCATTGGCCTCGAACCCGCCGCAAGCCAGCACCACCGACTTGGCCGCGATGCGCGTGGTCTTGCCCTCGACTTTGGCGATCACCCCGTGCACCCCGTCGTCATCGGCGATCAACGCCTCGCCTTGCGCCTCATAGGCGATCTGGATCTGGCGCTCTTCGGCGGCTTTGAACAGCCCTTCGATCAGCCCCGGGCCGCCGCCCCAGGCCTCGAGCGCCAGCCCGCCCCAGAACACGAACTTGCCTTCGTGCTTGAAGGCCTGCCGCGAATACATCGGAGCAAAGCGAATTCCCTGGCTCTTCATCCACAGCAAGGTTTCCTGGCTCTTGGTGACCAGCAAATCGGCCATTTCGGGGTTGCTGCGATAATCGGTCAGGCGAAACAGATCGTCGTAATACTGCTCCTGGGTATAGGTGCCGAAATCCGAGGTCGCCAATTCGGTCTCGCTCAATTCACACAGCTTCAACAGGTCTTCGACCCCGTTATAGACAAAGCGCAGCGCGCCGGCGGTATAGCGGCTGTTGCCGCCGCGCTCGTCAAACGGCGCGGCTTCCAGCACCAAGACGCGCGCCCCCTCGCCCCGCGCCGCCAGCGCGGCGCACATGCCGGCGTTCCCGGCCCCGACCACGACGACATCGAATTCGCCGGAAATCATGTTGTTTCCTCCGCTATGCTCCGCCCGAGGGAGTAGCGCGCCGCCGCGGCCGGAGCAAGCCTCCGCCACCGCCGCGCACCCCACACCTTGCCCGCCAGCCGCCCGGCGATCGATCGCGCCGACCGCGCCCAACGCCGGCGCCTCCGGCCGATCGCTGCAACCTGCGAGCGAACCGTCAAATTTAGTTTTGCTGTTAATACAGCGAATTTACAGCGAAAAACCCGTGTAAGTTGTAGCCCGCCGACCGGTCGCGGTTCGGCCCGACCACCGCGCCGGGTCTCCGGAGAGGATCGGATCATGCGATATTCACAATTTATCGAAACCGCCACAGGCCGCGATATGGTGTCCAAAACCGCCCCGGCAAGCGCAGCGCCGGCGCGTGCGGCCGCGCGCCCACCGCGAATAGGCCCGAACGTTTGACAACGGCGGCGTGACCCCGAAGATTACGGAATGATGGGGTGCACGGTTGCCCAGCCTTCAATTCCCCTCCCCACGCGGATTTTGTAGCGATGCTCGCCGGCGTCATGCTGCTGTGGTTTGTTCTCGCGACCGCCTCGGTGCTGTTCGTCGCGATCGACATCCGCACGACGCCCGAATCCCCCGTCATGAAATGGGGCTTCGTCCTGGTCAGCGCCTTTATCGGGGTGGTGGGCGCCTTTCTTTACGTCCTCGGCTGCCGCGAGCCGCTGCCCGGCACGCATGAACGCTACGTCGCGGCGCAATGGCGGCAGACCCTCGGTTCGACCATGCACTGCGCGGCCGGCGACGGCGTCGGCATTCTCGCCGGAGCGGTGCTGGCCAGCGTTTTCGGGGTGGCCGGGCTGGGCGAAATCTTGCTCGAATACGGGCTGGGTTTCGGCTTTGGCTGGTTGGTGTTCCAGGCGCTTTTCATGCGCGATATGGCCGGCGGCTCTTATGGCCGTTCGCTGGCCGACACCTTCATCCCCGAGCTGCTGTCGATGAATTTGTTAATGGCGGGCATGGCGCCGACGATGATGATCCTGCGGGCGCTGATCGGGGGGCCGGCCGGACCGGCCATGCCGGCCTTCTGGTTTGTGATGTCGATTGCGCTGCTGGTCGGCTTCGCCTTTGCCTATCCGATGAATTGGTGGCTGGTGGGCAACCATTTGAAGCACGGGATGATGACCGCACGGCCGAAAAGTGCGCCGCCCGCGGCGAAAATGCCCGCGCATGCCGGCCACGCCATGCATGGCGCGGGGCCGGAGAGAGACGCGATGCGCCACGCGGGAATGCCGGGTGCCATGCCGTCGCGGCCGCCGGTTCCGGTGATGGCGGCGCTTTCGTTTGTCGCTTTCGGCGTCGGTCTGGCTGTCGCCTTGCTCGCGAGCCATACCCTGAGCCGGGCGTAGGGTGTGGGGCGTCAGGCGGAGCGGCACCTTCCGCCCTACAGTTGTCTTCTCGCGGGAAAAGTACGTTTTCACGAGTTAGGTACCGCGGCCAGCAGTTGTCGTCAGTCGGGCGACAAGCGCGTCAATCATCGCATCGCTGTAATAGGTCTTTTTGGTGGTTGATTTCGGATTGTTCAGATCGAGCCGTCTGTCCCGCGCGAAACGCTCGTTGCCGCGTAATGCCTTAACGGCGGCGTGGAATTCCCTGTTCACGCGAACCGTGGGAACGCGCTTTCTGACGAGCGTCACCATTTTGTCGTAGTCATGTGGCCACCGGCGGCGAAACTCGTCTTCCGTGAGTTGTATTTTTACCGCATCCGGGTCGCTAGCAAACTTAACAGGTGTTGCTTCTGCGGATCGCGTGCCAACAATCTTAGTCTCGATGCGCAGCGAGACACAAAATTCCTCGTCAGCAGCGGTTGGAGGAACGGCGCAAGCGCGTTCCATATGGGCCAGCAGATTGGCTGTTTGAGCGCTGCGTTTGGCCGGCCGCAAGGCTTGAGCAGCAGCCACTCCTTCGAATGAAAGGGGCATGACCGCGAAGCGATACGAGCCGAGATCATGGTCGAACCAGTCACCAACAGCCCGCACATAGTTCCTGATGCTGGCTGTCCCGACCTCATGCACCTTCCGCGCAAGATCGCGGTCGTCATTCATGAAATGAACAGCATGATCGCGGATTTCCGTGAGAAGCATCAGATTTTCCCGGCATGCGGCATGGAGCGGCTTGTCTGCGAGCTCCCCAACCCTATGGATCGCAGCTCCCAGACTGATTGTGATCGGATTGCCCGCGCGGTTCCGCTTGATCCTTCGTCGTTGGCCGGATGTCCCGTCGCACCGTTTGACAGGTTCAGTCTCGTAAATAGCGAGCATCTTGTTGCCGCCTTCTTTCAGGAGGCGCGCCTTGAGCAGCAGTTCCCAAGCCGAGACGGCTAGAATCGCGAAGGTCTCCTCGCGATGTGCGATAACGGGCTTGTTATAAATTTCGATCGCAGCACAGTAGGCGGCTGCGCTTTTTTCCACCAGGACCTTCCATCGCGGGGGACGCATTGCAAGGTTTCCCATCTCCCTGTAGTTGCGGCCAAGATAGGTAGACCCGGTTCGCTTCGCAAGTAGGCTCGCAAATTTCGCGAGTACACGCTCTGTGACTTTGCGATAACCTTGGTCTGTGCACCAAATTGTCGTGTTGACCGTGAATCTTGATCGAAGGGAACTAAAGCTCGCCGCCAAAACCCAAGTAACTTGGAAGCGGATTTCGATCTTCGGCGCTGGGCGGCCGCTAGGCCCAGCGTGCAGGGCGTCGGGCGGAACAGCGCCGTGCATTCCGCCGCCCGCCGTGGCCGGATCTGTTCCCGCGCGCCGGACGATCGCCGCACTTGGATTCCCGGCGAATTTTCCTCCTCGCCGTGAACCCGCGTCCCGATCTGTTCAACGCCGCGGATCGGCCGCGTTTGTCGTTTCGCCGGTGCCTCGCTCGCGGTCGATTCCTGCCGCTCCGTGTAGAAGTGGCGGCGATGACCCGTACAAGCCGGCGGAGGGTTCTGGCGTCGACCCGCCCGAGGCAGCCAAGCCATATAGTTGCGTCCGTCGGCGAGGCAACCGCACATTCATGGCGGAATGCGCTGCGCTGTTCCGTCCTAAATTTGCCGCACATTCATGGCGGAATGCGCTGCGCTGTTCCGTCCTACATTTGCCGCACATTCATGGCGGAATGCGCTGCGCTATTCCGCCCTACATTTGCCGCACATTCATGGCGGAACGCGCTGCGCTGTTCCGCCCTACACTTGCTCTGCTCCCCCGCTGTCGCGGGAGTGACGAAAGGCGAAAAACCGATACCGGCCGAATGGCGACTGAGCCCCCGGTGAGGGCGGCACCGGCCCATCGCAAGCTTACGCCGCGCCGCCCAGATGCGCCGCTTCCGCGTTCACCGTGAACGCGAATTCATCCTGCCGAAAGATCGCTGTCATCCGCCGCCCCCATCTCTCGGCTGCCGGCCCATCTTCGGTTTCCAGGCCGGCGATCAGGAGTACATTCGGTTGGAGGCCGCCGGGCGTCGCGCCCGGCGACCGCGCCGATTGACAGCCCGGCTCCCCCTTCTCGCGATGGCAGCGCATTGCCGGAGGCTCGCTCCGGCGCTATGGGTGGGTGCAGGCGCGTAGCTCAGTGGCAGAGCGCTCCCACCACATGGGAGAGGTCAGGGGTTCGATTCCCTTTCGCGCCTACCATTCTGCGCCTGCAGGTTGCGACGAATCTCGTCTTCGGAGCACAGCATGTGGCCGTCCTCCGCCTCGATGCGCAGATTGAAATAACTGCCCCGGGTGATGATGTTGTCGGCAGCTGCCAGAGCACTGTCCAACGCCGGGACAAACTGTTTTACCGGAATGACCGCGCCGGGCGTCAAAGCGCAGTCATACGCGAGATAACAGGCCATGGTTATCCCTCTTCGAATGAGCAACGCTATCGCGCTTATTGAATTAGGGCGGCAAATAGTCTTTGCAACACTCGCCATGATCCGTTGGCCGGATGCCGGGCGATCGGCGCCGGCGGGGTGGCAACCAGCTCAATCGCGCCGCGGCGCCGGGCGCCCATGTCGCGGACCCTAGTGCCCGCCCTGCCGGCGATGCGGCGCTGAGCAAGCCTCGGCGCGACCCGGCCCAAACGTCGCCATCGCCGCTATCGACCGCGCCGCGGCGGCGGCGTAGGCTCGCCGCGTCAGCGCTTCAGGCAATGCGGAGGAGACCATGCCGGCGACGCGGATCGGGAGTTTCGAGGTCCACAAAGTGACCGAATATGAGGGGCCGTTTCTGGCGCCGCACGAGTTCTTTCCCGATTTCGACCCCGAGGTGGTGCGGGCCAATGCCGAGCATTTGGGACCGCGCCTGATCGACCCCGCCAGCGGCCGGTTGATGTTCAGCTTTCACACCTTTGTCGTCAAAACCCCGCACCACACGATCCTGTTCGATTCCTGCCTCGGCAACGACAAGGAGCGGCCCTCGCGCCCGCAATTCCATCGCCTGCGCAGCAACTACCTCGCCGATCTGGCCGCGGTCGGGGTCCGGCCCGAAGACGTCGATTTTGTCATGTGCACGCATTTGCATTGGGACCATGTCGGCTGGAACACCCGGCTCGACAACGGCCGCTGGGTGCCGACCTTTCCGAAAGCGCGCTATATCATGGCCAAGCGCGAATACGACCATTGGCAGGGGGCCTTTAAAGAGCCCGGCGAGGACACGCCGCATCGCCGCGCCTTCGAAGACAGCGTGTTGCCGGTTGTGCGCACCGGCCAATCGCAGCTGGTGGGCGACGATTTCGCGCTCGAAGACGGGTTGTGGTTCGAAGCCGCGCCCGGCCACACGCCCGGCAATGTCGTCATTCACACCCGCTCGGGCGACGCAAATGCGGTCTTTCTGGGCGATGTGTTGCACCACCCGCTGCAGCTGTTCAAGCCGGAATGGTCGACCTTTGCCTGCAGCGACCGCGAGCTGTCGCGCCGCACCCGCACGCGCCTGGTCGAAGAACACGCCGAACGCGGCACCCGGCTGTTGCCGGCGCATTTCCCGTCGCCGACCTGGGGCCGCATCCGCCGCCATAACGGCGCCTACCGCTATGATTTCGAGGCGTAATCGGCGGGGCGGCGAGGCCGGCGGCCGTGGCGTCTGATTGAGGGAGGATAGGCATGGCCAGGATGACCGGCGGTGCGGCGTTGGTGGAAATGCTTTGCCGCCACGGCGTCGATACGATTTTCGCGCTGCCCGGGGTCCAGAACGACGCGCTGTTTGTGGCGTTTTACGATGCCGGCGACAGCCTGCGCATCATCCATACCCGCCATGAACAGGGCGCCGGCTATATGGCGTTTGGCTATGCCCGCGCCACCGGCAAGATCGGCACGTTCGCGGTCGTGCCCGGTCCCGGCTTTCTGAACACGACCGCGGCCCTCGCCACCGCTTACGCGACCAACGCTCCGGTTTTGTGCATCGCCGGGCAGGTCCCCTCCGACATGATCGGCTGCGGCTATGGGCTGTTGCACGAAATCCCCGACCAGCTTGGCGTGCTCAACAGCTTGACCAAGTGGGCCGGGCGCATCGGCCACCCGACCGAGACCGGCAAACGCGTCAACGACGCCTTCCGCCGCTTGCGCGACGGCCGCCCGCGCCCGGTCGGGCTCGAGATCCCGCCCGATGTGCTGGCCTTGGCCACCGAGGTGGCGCTGCCCGCCGCCGAACCGGCGCCCCCGGTCACCGAACCCGATCCCGACCGGATCGAAGAGGCGGCGCTGGCGCTGGCGGCGGCGAAACGGCCGCTGATCTTTGTCGGCGGCGGCGCGGTCGCGGCCGGCGCCGAGATCCTGGCGATCGCCGAAATGCTGCAGGCGCCGGTCGTCAGCTTTACCGGCGGCAAAGGCATCCTCAGCGACCGCCACTATCTGGCGCAATCCTCGCTCGCCGGGCACGAATTGTGGCGCGAGGCCGATGTTGTGCTGGCGGTCGGCACCCGCCTGCACCAGCCGCAATTGCGCTGGGGCTTCGACCGCGATCTCAAGCTGATCCGCATCGACATCGACCCGGGCGAGATCACCCGCTTTGCGAGACCGTCATTGGCGATCGTGGCCGACGCCAAGGCCGCGCTGGCCGCACTCCACCCGGCCCTCGCCCGCCATGCCCCGCGGCGCGCCTCGCGCCGCGACGAGCTGGCGGCGCTGAAGGCGGCGATCGACGCCCGGCTCGACCAAACGCTCGGCCCGCAATGCGAATATTTGCGCGCGATCCGCGCCGAATTGCCCGACGAGGGCATCTATGTCGAGGATTTGACCCAGGTCGGTTATGTCGGGCGGGTCGCATTCCCGGTTTATGAGCCGCGCACCTACATCCATAGCGGCTATCAAGGGACGCTGGGGTTCGGCTTTGCCACCGCTCTTGGCGCCAAGGTCGGGCGTCCGGACCGGCCGGTGGTGTTGGTCTCCGGCGATGGCGGCTTCATGTACAATGTGCAGGAGCTTTCGACCGCCGCCAAACACGGGATCGACATCGTGGCGATCGTCTTTGCCGACGGCGCCTACGGCAATGTCCGCCGGATGCAGAAAGAGGATTACGGCAACCGGCTGATCGGCGTCGACCTCGCCAACCCGGATTTCCCGAAACTGGCCGAGAGCTTTGGTCTGGCCGGGGTCAAAACGACAAGCCCGGACGGGTTGCGGCGCGAGTTTGCGGCCGCACTCAAACGGCGCGGGACAAGCGTGATCGAGGTCGCGGTCGGCGAGATGCCCGACCCGTGGAAGATATTGGTCCCGCCGCGGGTGCGCGGGCTGCGCTAGCCGCCGGCGACAACGCCCACCACAACGCCCGCCCCGCCGGCCGGAGCCTGCGCCGCGACGAGGCTCGCTGCGCGTTTGCAGCCGGGCGGCGGACGTGGCAACCTCGCCACAAGGCGGGATCAGGGCGGAACCGGTCATGGCGGGACGGCTGGCGGGCAAGCGCGCATTGGTCACGGCGGCGGGACAAGGCATCGGCCGCGCGACGTCGCTCGCCTTTGCCGCCGAAGGTGCGAGCGTGCTGGCGACCGACATCGCCGAGGAGAAACTCGCACCCTTGGCCGACGCGCTGATCGCGACCCGCCGCCTCGACGTCACCGACGACGACGCGGTCAAGGCGCTGGCCCACGAGTTGGGGCCGCTCGACATCCTGTTCAACTGCGCCGGCTTTGTGCATCACGGCACGATCCTCGATGCCGACCCGATCGACTGGGACGCGTCCTTCGCGATCAATGTCCGGTCGATGTTCATGATGATCCGCGCCTTTCTGCCCAAGATGATCGAGCGCGGCGTCGGCGCTTCGATCATCAACATGGCCTCGACCGTCTCTTCGGTCAAAGCCGCGCCCAACCGCTGCGTCTACGGCTCGACCAAGGCGGCGGTGATCGGCCTGACCAAATCGGTCGCGATCGATTTCATCGCCCACGGCATTCGCTGCAATGCGATCTGTCCGGGCACGATCGCAACCCCTTCGCTCGACGAACGGATCGCCGCCCAGGGGGCGCGGCTTGCCGGCGGCGAGGCGGCGGCACGGCGCGGCTTTATCGAGCGCCAGCCATTGGGACGCCTCGGCACGACCGAGGAGGTGGCGGCGCTGGCCGTCTATCTCGCCGGCGACGAGAGCGCGTTCACCACCGGCGCCATTCATGTGATCGATGGCGGCTTTACGCTGTAAGCGACCTTTCCCGAATTGGTACAGGAGACGATGCCATGAAGCTGTTGCGCTATGGCCCGCCGGGCCGGGAAAAGCCCGGGCTTGTCGACCGCGACGGCCGGATCCGCGATCTTTCCGCGGCGGTGCGCGACATCGACGGCGCCGCATTGGCCCCGGCGGAACTGGCGCGCCTGGCCCGCCTCGACCCGGCGAGCCTGCCGCTGGTCGAGGGGTCGCCGCGGCTCGGGCCGTGTGTCGCCAATGTCTCCAAGATCGTCGCGATCGGGCTCAATTACCGCCTGCACGCGCAAGAGGCCGGCCAGCCGATCCCGGGCGAACCGATCTTCTTTATGAAGGCCACCTCTTCGATCTGCGGCCCCAATGACGACGTGATCATCCCCAAAGGCTCGCAAAAAACCGATTACGAGGTCGAATTGGGGATCGTGATCGGAAGCCTTGCCCGCCATGTCTCGATCGCCGATGCGCGCCGCTGTATCGCCGGTTATTGCGTCGTCAACGACGTCTCCGAGCGTGAATTTCAACTCGAACGGCTGGGGCAGTGGACCAAGGGCAAGAGCGCCGACACGTTTTGCCCGATCGGACCCTGGCTGGTGACCGCGGATGAGGTCGCCAATCCCGACAATCTCGCTTTATGGACCGAGGTCAACGGCGAGCGGCGCCAGAACAGCAACACCGCCGATCTGATCTTCGGGGTCGAGCAGATTGTCAGCTATGTCAGCCAATTCATGACCTTGTTGCCGGGCGACGTGATTCCGACCGGGACCCCTTCGGGGGTCGGCATGGGCTTCAAACCGCCGCGGTTTCTGAAACCCGGCGACCGGGTGCGGCTGTCGGTCGAAGGGCTGGGCGTGCAGGAACAGCGCATGGTGGCCTATTCCGGCGACTAGCTCGGCAACACCCGGAATCTGGCATTAATAAGGCGAGTTGACGGCTAGCGCGGGGCAATCCGTTTGGGTTAAAGTTTGCCGGTTCTCGGCTTTGCCGGGATCGGGTCCGGCGCGGAGGAACAATGTACGAGCGCCGCCCCGGCTTCTTTCGCGAAGACGCCCCGCCCGGCCGCCGCATCGAAGCCAAGGTTAAATGGTTCAACGCCAGCAAGGGCTTTGGCTTTATCACCCCGATCGACGGCTCACAGGACGCGTTTTTGCCGATGGCCGTCTTGCGCCGCGCCGGCTACGAGGATGTGCGCGAGGGAAGCTCGATTTCGTGCGAGGTCAGCGAGGGTGCGCGCGGTCCGCTCGTCACCACGATCTACACGATCGATGAAAGCACCGCGACCGCCCCCGGCACCGGGTTAGATCGGCGCCCGCCCCGCGCCGCGACGACGCTTGAGGGCGCGGTCAAATGGTTCGAGCCCGAAAAAGGCTATGGTTCATTTCCCCCGATGGCGGCGGGCGGGACGTGTTTATTCACATCACCGCGTTGCGCCGCAGCGGCGTTAGCGGGCTCGAGCCGGGTCAGCGTGTCCGGGTCGAAGTCGTCGAAGGCCGAAAGGGGCAGGAGGCCGAGCGCATCACCCTGCTCTGAACCCGGCGCCAGACCGCCGATCGCCCGAATCCGGTCGCGGCGTCGCCGATTGTCGCCCGTGCCGCCGCCCCCATGCCGGTGCCATACGCCCGCAGCCGGGTGACGGAACCGGTGACGCCGGCGCAATGTCGTGCTAGGCGTTCTTGACCAGAGCGTCAAAAACTCCCGGTTCGAGGGTTGGCAGGGCGCGCGTCATTCGGCCCTGTCGATTGACGAGGGCGAAAAATGGATTTGCAAGATACGATCCGTACGTACCGGCTGTTTTCCGGCTCCTACGACTTTTTTTTCGGTCCCGTGTTTCACCCCGGGCGGAAGGAGGCGGTGCGGGTCGCCAACGACCGCCCCGGACAGCGGATCCTCGAGGTCGGTGTCGGGACCGGTCTGTCGCTGCCCTATTTCCGTCCCGATTCCCATGTCGTCGGCATCGACGTCTCGGCCGAGATGTTGGCCAAGGCCAAGCGCCGCACCGAGCGCTTGGCCCTGCGCCATGTCGAAGGCCTGCATCTGATGGATGCGGAGAATCTGAGCTTCCCCGACAACTCCTTCGACGCCGTGCTGGCGCTTTACGTCGCTTCGGTGGTGCCCGACCCGGCGCGGTTCGCCGCCGAGATGCGGCGCGTGTGCATCCCGGGCGGGACGATTGTCGTCGTCAACCACTTTACCAGCGAAAATCCGCTCGTGCGCTTTATGGAAAAGCGGCTGGCCGCCCTGGCCCGCCACATCGGTTTTCACGCCGATTTTCCGTTCGAAGGGTTCCAGCAGGCGAGCCGGCTGTCGATCCGCGAGGTCAGGCCAAGCAATCTTTTCGGCTATTGGAAGTTGTTGCGCTGCGTCAACGACAAGCCGGCCTCGCGCCCGGCCTGACCCGGCAGCGCCCGGCCGACAATGGGGTCGGCGCCCCGGCTTAATCCTCGCCGGCGCGGTCGGGCGGAGGCGGTGCGCCTGCGGCCGGTTGCGGGTACCAGCCGGGGGAGCGCTTTTCGGCAAAGCTGGTGAACCCTTCGGCGGCTTCGGCGGAGAGCCTTGGCCCGGCGGCTTCCGCGGCGATCCGCTCGCGAAACGCCGGGGTGTCCGGGGTGGCGGCGGCCTCGGCGATCAACGCCTTGGTCATCGCCGTCGCTTCGGGTGCGGCTCTCAGCAGCTCATCGACGATGCGTTCGGCGGCGGCGGCCAACCCGGCTGCCGGATGCACTTCGTGAACAAGGCCGATGCGCAGCGCCTCGGCGGCGGAAAAGCGCTCACCGGTCAGCGCCAATCGGCCCAGGGCGCGCGTGCCGAGCCGCTCGACGAGCAGCGGGATGATCGGCGCGGCGGTAATCCCCCAACGCACCTCGCTGATCGCAAACACCGCCTCTTCGGCGGCGATCGCCATATCGCAGGCCGCGGCGATCCCGACCCCGCCGCCAAAACATGCGCCCTGGATCACCGCCAAAGTCGGTCGCGGAAAATCGCGCAAAGCCGTAATCGCGGCGAGGGTGCGGCGGGAGAAATCGAGATTCGCCGCCGCCGGCGCAACCGGCAGCGATCGCAGAAAGGCCAGATCGGCGCCCGCCTGAAAATGCCGGCCGGCGCCGCGCACCACCGCGCAGCGCAGCCCCGCCTCGCCGGCCAGCCGCGTAAAGATTGCCGAGAGCGCGTCAATCAGCGCGCCGTCATAAGCGTTGCCGAGCCGCGGCCGGTTCAGCGTCACGGTCGCGACGCCGCGCGCATCGATCGCGCACAATACCCGCTCGTCGCCGGCCATAACGGCGGCTAGCCGCGCGAGCGCTTTGGTTGGGAAATACACGCGCAAAAAACGACCATAGGAGCCATGCCGGTATCAGCAAAACAAGGAAGGTAAATTACCCCAAAGTGAGCGTTCATTGGGCCGTGGGAAACCTGAGGATACCTCGGTCGCGCCGATCGTTGTGGATTTTCCTATAAGGCATTCAAAAGGGGTGGTGGGCGCGACTGGGATTGAACCAGTGACCCCTACGATGTCAACGTAGTGCTCTCCCGCTGAGCTACGCGCCCCTACCCGAATGCCGCGATGCGGCCCGTGGTGATAGCGAAATTGCCGGTCGCTGGCAAGCGCGGGCGGCGGCCTACCGTGCCGTTGCCGGGATCCGGCGCTCCCGCTAATCTCGCCGCCGCTGATCGGTCGGCGAGGGGAGGCGAGGGGCATGCGGGGCGCAAGCGTGCTGCTGGCGTCGGCCTTGATCGCGGCGGTCGCGCTGGGGAGAGAGGCCGTCGCCGCCGGGTCGGGCAACCCGAGAAACGATCGCCTGTTGGCGATGCCCCAAGCCCAGGTGGCTGAGGCGCTGGGCAAGAGCTTTCACCGCGGCTGTGTCGGCGTCGAAGCGTTCCCGATGGGTATCACGACCAGCGGTCGCGCCAAGGGCTATGCCTATTGGAGCGTGCGCTGCAAAAACGGTGCGAGCTACGTCGTGCAAATCCCGCCTAACATCAAAATGCCAATCGTTGTTGCCGATTGCCGTGCCTTGCAAGGCACCGGCCGCGAGTGCTTCAAGAAATTCTGAGGAGTGCCGGGTTTACCAATCCAACGGCCGGCGGCAAACCGAATACCACAGCCCCAAATTTTTGTCTTTCCATTGCGGGTCGGCGCAGTTCTTCTCGACCATCGCCGCCGATTCAGTGGCGCTTGGCGGCGCTACCGGAGTGGAATCAGAGCAGTTGGCGAGCAGCGCCGCGATCACGATCAGAACCGCCCATCTCATCGCCGCGTCTTTCCGCATCGAACCGGCCGGTGCCGCGCGCTGGGCCTGCCCGGTCGGCCCCTGCAACCGGGCGCATAATCAGCCGGGAAGTTTGGCAGGAGCAAGGCGAACGAGCCAAGGGCTGGCAATCCGGCGCCGCGCGGCGCCGGCGGTCCGATGCCCGAGGCCCCCCGCAAGCGCGGCTCAGACGACCGCGAGCGGCCGGTGGGGCGAGGGCGGCAACTCGACCCGAATCGGGTCGCCGGCGCGGATCTCGCCGCCCCTTAGTACGACCGCCATGATCCCGGCCTTGCGCACCAGCCGCCCCTCGGCGTCGCGACCCAGGGTGGCCGCCATCAGACCTTTTTGGATCTTGTCGAGCTGGGCGCAAGGATTGCGCAGGCCGGTAACCTCGATCACCGCTTCGGCGCCGATCCGCAGTCGCGCGCCGGTCGGCAGGGCCAGCAGATCGATGCCGGCGGTCGTCAGATTCTCGCCCATCTGTCCGGGCGCAATCTCGAACCCGGCGCGGCGCAGTTCGTCATGAAGCTCGGAATGAATCAGGTGTACCTGGCGCAGATTGGGTTGCGCCGGGTCGCGCGCGACCCGCGAGCGGTGCTTGACGGTGGAGCCTTGATGCGCATCGCCCTCGACCCCGAGCCCGGCCATCAGCCGGATGCAGTCGGTATTGGCCTTGGCAAGCGTGTGTTGCGGGCTGCGGCTGACCGCGGTGACGATGCCCGCTGGGGCCTCCACCATGCGATTATTCACCCGGCCGCCGTCGGCAAGGTGGCCGGGAAAATACGGTCGTAGAGCTCCGGGCGCTGCCATTGCGTCAACAATCCCTGCTTGGTGGCGCAGAACGGGGTCTTGTCGTTGCCGTCCCAGCCGGCGCGCAATTCGCGCACGCGGTCGAGACTGACCCCGACCACGGCCATGCCGACATTGCAGCTTTCGTAATGCGTGCGCTCCGGCCCGGCAATGATCGCCAGCCCGCGCTCGCCCGAGGGATCGAAGATGTTCCGGGTCGAAACGACCAGCGCCAGATTTTCGATCGCGCGGGCGCGCAGCAGGGTGTGCCACGTCTCCCACAGATGGCCCGCGCCGGCGAGCCCGGCCGGCAAAAAGATGATCTCGGCGCCGCGCAGCGCCAGCGCACGCGACACCTCGGGCATATAGACCTCACTGCACACGCCGAGCCCGACCTTGCCGTGAACGGTGTCGAACACCGGGAAGTCGTTGCCCGGCACCCATTCGAACTCCCACACCCCGCTGCCGCCGGTGCGGCTGGAATAGATCCACGGGCCGTTCGGGTGGGTGCGGCGATAGCGGGCCGGAGGCCGGCCGTCGGGATAAGCCATCGCCGTCAAATTATAGGCGGTGCGCCGGGCCGCATCGATCGGCTCCAGCGTGCCGAACACGACATGCACCCGGTGGCGATGCGCGGCTTCGCTGATCGCGGCGGTCGGATCATAGCTTGCCGGCATCCGCCAGGGGCCGGGGTAGCTCTCGGGAAAGCAGACAAAATCTGCGCCTTCGCCGGCGGCGCGGGCGATCCAGCGCAGCGCGTCGTCGAGGTTTTTGCGATCATCGGGCGGCGGGTGGGAATGGGGCTGCACGACCGCGATCGTAAAGCTTGTCATCGTCGCCAAACCCTTCAGAGCTGGGGTGATCGGGCCGCCTCGGCAAGAAGCCCGAGGGCGGCTTTGAGCGCCGCTTCGCGCACCGCGCCGCGGTCGCCGGGGAAGATTTGGCGCCGGGTCCGGCACTCGCCGCCGCGCCGGGCGAGGCCGAACACCACCAGCCCCACCGGCTTTGTCGCACTGCCGCCGCCCGGCCCTGCCACCCCGGTCACCGCCACCGCAATATCGGCCGGGCTGCGCGCGATGGCCCCCTCGGCCATTGCCGCGGCGGTCTCGGCGCTGACCGCGCCATGGGTTGCAATCGTCGCAGGCGGTACGCCCACAAGCTCGGTTTTGGCGGCGTTCGAATAGGGCACAAAACCGCGCTCGACAACGTCGGACGAACCGGCAATCGCGGTCAGCGCGGCGGCGACCAGCCCGCCGGTGCAGGATTCCGCGGTCGCCACCCGCCAACCCCGCTTTCGGCAGAGATCGACGACGGTTTCGGCGAGGTTGAGAATTTCAGGGTTGAACACGCCACACGCCCGCGATCGCCCGCACCGCCTCAAGCACCAATACAGCGTAGCCCGCCGCCAACAGATCGTCGAGCAGGATACCGAGCCCGCCCTTGACATGACGGTCGGCCCAGCCGACCGGCCACGGCTTGGCGATATCGAACAGGCGGAACAGCACAACGACAGCACCCAGAAACCGGGATCGCGGGGCGCCGCCAGCAAGGCCAGCATCTGGCCGGCGATCTCGTCGATGACGACCATGCCGGGGTCAGGCTCGCCCCGGGCGGCGGCCACCGCCCCGGCCGCCCACCATCCGACGAGGATGACCAGCACGGTTGCAACAACCAGCCCCAAGACGCCGGCGCCGGCGCGGATCGCCCAGGAAACCGGCAGCGCGACAAGGGCGGCGCAGCTGCCCGGCGCAATCGGGGCAAACCCGATGCCGCCGGCCGTGGCAATCATCATCGCGGCGGCGCCCGCGGCTCGGCCGGGCGGATGCGGCGGCTTCGGGCGGTTCACATCGACCGCGCCGCAAAGGGCAGGCGCACGGTCGCCACCGCCTGCGCGGCCACGCCCTCGCCGCGGCCGGTAAAACCGAGGCGGTCGGTCGTCGTCGCCTTGACGCTGACGCGTTCCGCGGCAATGCCGAGGATTGCCGCAATCCGCTCGACCATTGCCGGGCGGTGCGGGCCGATTTTCGGGCGCTCGCAGATGATCGTCACGTCGAGATGTGCCACAGCGCCGCCGCGGGCGCGCAAAAGCTCGCCGGCATGGCGCAGGAACTGCGCGGACGGCGCGCCCCGCCATTGCGGGTCGCCGGGCGGGAAATGCTGGCCGATGTCGCCCTCGCCATTCGCGCCGAGCAGCGCATCGGTCAGCGCGTGCAGCCCGACATCGGCGTCGGAGTGGCCGACAAGCCCGGCGCTGTGCGGGATCTCGACGCCGCACAGCATGACCCTGTCGCCGGCGCCGAAGGCATGGACATCGAACCCTTGGCCGACCCGCACATCGCCCAGACGCGCCGCCAACAGCCGCTCGGCGGCGGCGAGATCGGCGACGGTCGTAATCTTCACGTTATCGTCTTCCCCGGCCACGATCACCGGCGCCAGCCCCGCCGTCTCGGCGACCGCCGAATCGTCGGTCAGCACATGCCCGGCGGCGGCGCGATGGGCGGCCAGGATCGCCCCAAAGTGAAAGCCTTGGGGGGTTTGAGCGCGCCACAAACCGGCGCGATCGACGGTGGTTTGGATCACCCCGTCGGCGCCGCGCTTGATCGTGTCGGCGAGCGGCAGGCACGGGATGGCGGCCGGCCCGTGGGCTAGCGCGGCGATGACGCGATCGATAAGCTGCGCGCTCGTGAACGGCCGGGCGCCATCATGGATCAAGACCGCCGCCGGTTGCCGCGGGACGAGCGCCTCGAGACCACGACGCACCGAATCTTGCCGCTCGGGCCCGCCCGCCACCGGCGGCAGGAGGCGCAGCCCGGCGGTTGCGGCGCGAAACAGGTCCTCGTCCTCGGGGCGGATGACGACTTGTACACCGGCGATCCGGGGATGGTGCGCAAAGGCTTCGACGGCATGACGCAGCACCGTCTGCCCGCCGAGCGGCAAATATTGCTTCGGCCGGTCGCCGCCAAACCGGCTGCCACGGCCGGCTGCGACAACAAGCGCATAGGTCGAATTCATTGCGTAATCCTACCCGAGCCTGAATTCTTTCGCCAGACCAACGGCTTCGCGATCATCATCGGGACCGCGGATGTTGCATTGCAAAACGAAATACGCTAGCCTTTGCACAAAGACTAGGCAAATCAGCAATATGCATAAATAATGGGCATTACCCTCGGTTCCGTCGTCATCGACACCCCGGTCATCCTTGCACCGATGTCGGGCGTGTCCGACCTTCCCTTCCGCCGCTTGGTCAAACGGCTGGGGGCCAGCCTCGTCGTCTCGGAAATGATCGCCAGCGAGGCGATGGTGCGGGAGAGCCGCAAGACCCTGACAATGGTGCAGAGCTGCCCCGACGAGCAGCCGATGGCGGTGCAGTTGGCCGGCTGCGAACCGCAGGTGATGGCCGAGGCGGCGAGGCTCAACGCCGACCGCGGTGCGCAGATCATCGACATCAACTTTGGCTGTCCGGTCAAAAAAGTGGTTAATGGGCACGCCGGTTCAGCGCTGATGCGGGACGAGGTCCATGCCGCGCGGATCCTCGAAGCCACCGTCAACGCGGTCGACCTGCCGGTCACGCTGAAAATGCGCACCGGTTGGGACGACAGGAATCGCAATGCGCCGCGACTGGCGCGAATTGCGCAAGACTGCGGCATCCGCATGATTACCGTGCACGGCCGCACCCGCTGCCAATTCTATGCCGGCTCGGCCGACTGGGCGTTTGTGCGCGCGGTTAAGGAAAATGTAACGATACCGGTCATCGTCAATGGCGATATCGAGACCCTCGAAGACGCCGATCGGGCGCTGGCGCTCTCGGGCGCCGACGGCGTCATGGTCGGCCGCGGGTCTTATGGGCGGCCGTGGTTTATCGACCAGGTCAGAGCCTGGCTCAGCGCCCGCCGCCGCATTCCCGATCCGCCGCTCGCCGCCCAGCTCGCGATCATCGAGGCACATTACGACGACATGCTGTCGCATTACGGAACCGATGTCGGGGTGCGCATCGCGCGCAAGCATGTCGGCTGGTATTCGAAGGGGCTCCCCGGTTCGGCCGAGTTTCGCGCCGCGGTCAATCAGACGGCCGAGCCCCGGCGCGTCAAAGAGCTGATCCGCGCCTTTTACGAACCGCTGTTGGCGGCGCCGGCGCCGCGCCGCGTCCGCGAGCGCGCCGAGACTGCCGCCGAAACCGCGGATCCGGGGCCATGATCCGGCATTTCCGCCGGCGCGGCCCGGCAGCCCGGTCGCAGCCGGCGGCGCCCGATCCGGCGGCGGTGCTGGCGGCCCTTGCCGATCCGGTCATCGTCCTTGGCCGCGACGGTGAAATCCGCATGGTCAATCCCGCCGCCGAGCAATTCTTCGGCACCGGGGCGGCCGCCCTTGTCGGTACCCCCCTGACCAGCTTGGTGGCCCCGCATAGCCCGCTGTTGTCGCTGATCGAGCGGGTCCGGCGGATCGGCAACACGATGTCGGAATATGATGTCACGCTTGACGGGCCGCGTTTTGGCAGCCGGGTTGTCACGATCCAGGCGGCGCTCGCAGGCGACGCCGGCGAGCAGCTGGTTTTGACCCTGCACGAGCGGTCGATCGTCGACAAGGTCGACCGCCAACTCACCCACCGCAACGCCGCCCGGTCGATTACCGCAATGGCCGCGATGCTCGCGCATGAGGTCAAAAACCCGCTGTCCGGGATACGCGGTGCGGCCCAGCTTTTGGAGCAGGATGCCGACGCTGCCGGTCGCGAGCTCACTCGCCTGATCTGCGACGAAACCGACCGCATTGTCGCGCTGGTCGACCGCATGGAGGCGTTCTCCGATCATCGGCCGATCGCCCGCGCCGCGGTCAATATCCATGAAGTGCTCGAGCATGTGCGCAAGTTGGCGCAATCCGGCTTTGCCCGGCATGTCCGGTTTGTCGAAGACTACGATCCCTCGCTGCCGCCGGTGCATGGCAACCGCGACCTGCTGGTCCAGGTGTTTCTCAATATCGTCAAGAACGCCGCCGAGGCGGTGACCAATGCCGATGCCGAGATCGTGCTGACCACCGCCTATCGCCACGGCCTGCGACTGGCCGGTCCGGGCGGGCAGGAGCGTCGTCATCTGCCGCTGATGGTCGCGGTCACCGACAATGGCAGCGGCATTCCCGAGGACATGCGTCCCTACCTGTTCGACGCTTTTGTTACCAGCAAGCGGAACGGAACTGGCATTGGTCTTGCATTAGTGGCCAAGGTGATCGGCGACCACGGTGGCGTCATCGAGTTTGACAGCCAGCCCCGTCGAACCGTGTTCCGGGTGTTTTTGCCGGTGGTCGCGCAGGACGGTGTCGGGTGATGGCTTCGACGATCCTGGTGGCCGACGACGATCGCGCGATCCGAATGGTGCTCAATCAGGCACTGGTTCGGCTCGG